>JAIDHZ010000283.1 GCA_029052995.1 Lachnospiraceae bacterium
TACGGATATTTACGGCTGGAAGGACGCATCTCATCTAACTGAATTTTCTCCAATGCGCGCTTTCTCGAGGTCGCCTGCTTTGATTTTGACGCATTTGCCGAGAACCGCTGAATAAATTCCTGCAGCTCCTTAATCTTTTCTTCCTTTTTCTTGTTTGCTTCTTTCATCTGCTTAATCATTAACTGGCTTGATTCATACCAAAAGTCATAATTACCGGCATATAACTGAATCTTACCATAATCAATATCCGCAATGTGGGTACATACTTTATTCAGAAAATAACGGTCATGGGACACCACAATAACAGTATTGTTAAAATTAATCAAAAATTCTTCTAACCAGGCAATAGCATCCAAATCTAAATGGTTTGTCGGCTCATCTAAAAGCAATACATCCGGAGTTCCAAACAATGCCTGCGCCAGCAGTACCTTAACCTTAAGGGTATCCTCTAATTCTGCCATCTGCCTGTAGTGCAGATCCGTATCTATTCCAAGCCCGTTTAACATGGTAGCTGCATCCGACTCCGCTTCCCAGCCATTCATTTCTGCAAACTCCGCTTCAAGGTCTGCCACTAACGCACCATCTTCATCTGAAAAATCAGGTTTTGCATAAATCTGCTCTTTTTCCTTCATCACATCATAAAGACGTTTGTTTCCCATAATAACAGTATCTATAACCGAATAGTCATTATACTTAAAATGATCCTGCTGCAGAATAGAAAGCCGTTCTCCTGCATTCATGGTTACATCACCCTTAGTCGTCTCTATCTCACCAGAAAGAATCTTTAAAAATGTGGATTTGCCGGCACCATTAGCACCAATCAGCCCATAACAGTTCCCTTCTGTAAATTTGATATTTACATCTTCAAATAATGCTTTTTTCCCAAATCGCAATGTTACGTTATTTGCACTAATCATCTTTTCCCTCTTTCCGTTATTCCTAACTAATTATTTTCATCTGCCCGGCAGGCACTTTTATTCCTGAAAGCAGCAGGTAATGGAATTTGCATGCATATCCATGCAGCGGCTGCTTATAGGGCATTTACTAACATAACTCCGGATCAATCAAAATAGAAACCCTGTCAATCCTGTTTTTATCCATGGAAACAACTTTTAATGTTATACCATCTTTTTTTACAGTTTCGCCCACAGTAGGCAAATGGTCGAGTAACTCTATCACATAACCTCCTAAAGAATCATAGTCTTCTGACTCTAGTATAATTCCAATCTCATCGCTTAAATCATTCAGCTTCATAGAGGCTTCAACCTCATAATGATTCTCGGAAAGCGCTGTTACATTTTCAAGCTCATCTAAATCAAACTCGTCACGAATTTCACCTACAATTTCCTCTAACAAATCCTCAATGGTAATCAAACCCACGGCCGTCGCATATTCATCTAACACAATTGCCATAGAAACAAATCGTTTTCTCATCTCTGCCATAATAGAGGATGTCTTCTGATATTCGAACACAAAAAATGGTTCCCTCATAATGGAACGGACAAAAAACTCTTCCTTTTTCCCTTTCTGGTTCTGAAAAAAGAACAAATCTTTTAAATAGACAATACCAATTACTGAATCCTTGCTGTCGTCATATACAGGCAGCCTGGAATAATGATCCTCTGTAAAAGTTCTAAAAACCTCATCAAAGGATGCATCCACTGAAATCAGCGCCATATCCGCACGTGGC
Source organism: Lachnospiraceae bacterium (assembly GCA_029052995.1). Taxonomy (GTDB): domain Bacteria; phylum Bacillota; class Clostridia; order Lachnospirales; family Lachnospiraceae; genus CAG-590. The sequence continues at coordinate 1,691 of JAIDHZ010000283.1, forward strand.
ACCATCACATCCTTAGCGTTGGCATCTCCAAAATCCACCACATTATTAATCATGGATTTCTCTTCTTTTTCTATTACACCATCTTCCAAGCTGACATCTACAATAGTACGTAGTTCACCCTCCGTCATCTGGTTATCTACTGCATCCGGGTCTACTCTCATCAAAAAGAATATTGCACCACTCAAACGATCTATCATCCATATTACCGGTGTCAGAATAACTGTCAGTGGATAAATAACATGCATATAAATCATGGAAATTTTTTCACTATAAATTGTTGCCAACGTTTTTGGTGTAATCTCTCCGAACAGCAGAACAACAAGTGTCAGCACACCGGTGGTTACACCAATAAACCTGCTTCCAAAAACTTCCGATGTATACGTCGTTGCCAAAGCTGATGCTGAAATATTCACAATGTTATTTCCAATCAAAATTGCAGACAACATTTTAGATGGATTTTCAACCAGCTTCAATACCTTTCCTGCTGTTTTATTTCCCTCTTCTGAAAGAGATCTTAAACGATGCTTATTTACCGTGGTAAGCGCCGTCTCAGCAGAAGAAAAAAAAGCTGAAAGAAAAATCATCAGTACCAGTGCTATAATTTCCATAATAGACGATTCGGGTTCCAATTAAATTGCCTCCTAAATAAAAAATAATTAAATTTTATGCACCTCATATGATAACTGAATGAAATATGACTTGTCAAGTCATACTAATTATGTAACTATAAAACAAATTCCAAAATAGAAAGGACAAAAAATGAGAAGTTCAAAAAAAGTATACGAAGATGTAGCTAAAAGATGCAGCTGTTATTCAAGAACCACAGGCAGCGAATTATCAAACTGCGTATCCTGCGACTGCACCAGCTGTCTAAACTGCGGGCACTTCGCTCCAGATGAGCACTGTGTATTAGGTCTGTATGATCAAATTAAACCTAATCTCAACGTCTAACCACCTTCAACACCCTGGCAGTTTCCACCAGGCAGACATTCATGTATGTATGCCTGGCATACTGCCTTTTCAGCCAATAACCCCTTATTTTATATATAACTCAAGTGAGACCTTATCCCATTCAGAATCATTTTTATATTCCCTTTGTCCACGAATGTAGTTATCGTACAAATCACTTAACACGTCTTCCCTAACTGTTTTTCCCTGTTTGTTATCCTCATATACCGAAAGCGTCCTGGCATATTCTGTTGCGTTTTTTTCTAAAAGTTTAACTACATAATATCCGTAATCAGAGGTGATGACATCACTGATTTCACCTTCTGCAAGACCTTCAACCGCTTTTTTATACTCTGTATCAAGTTCACTATATTGTATATATCTTTCTATTCCGGTTACAGTGTTGTCATAGTCCTTCAACAAAGTCACTATATCTTCCCCGGCCTTCGCTCTCTCGCAAAAGCCCTGTGCCTCTGTTTTTTTCTGTTCTTTTTTAATATCCGAAATATGTGTAACCTCTCCATCCGTTCCTGATTTTACCATTCCATCCTCATCAAGTTCTACAGTTGGAAATATTACTTGAAATACTTTCACAAATCTTTCGTTTTTATCGTTCTGCGCATTCTCTGTGGAAATACTCTTTAAATATGAGTCCCCTGTAACTCTAAGTTTATATATTGGTTCCACATCTTCACGTTTAATCCCCGATTCAGAAAGCCAGTCTTTACCATAGTAATCCAAAAACTGATCTGTTTTTGTTTTTATATTTTCTTCCTCTTTTTCACTTAACTGATAATGATTCTGTTCTGCCTCCTGATATAGAATAATGATGTCTATAATTTCCTTCTCTAATTGCTTCTTATAATATTCAGAATAAGTCTTTTCTTCTTCATAAGCTTCCTTAAGCTGCTCCGAATTCTTAATACCGTAATCCATTGTAAACATCAATCCCAAAATTGTAATCTCCTGATTATAAAGCTCCTGGCCATTTATGGAAAAAATCCAGCTTTGTTCCTCTTCACAGGCAGTTAATCCCGCCAGCAATACCATACATATACAAACAGACGTAATCTTTTTCATTAATTTCATACTTTTCACCTCTATACATTAAGACATCCCTAATGCAGGGTATACAAAACAACGTAAGGCTGCCACATTCTCATTCCTCTACGCAACAGTCTGTGACAGCCCCTATATCTTTTTATTATTTACAATTAGTTATTAATTAACTTATCTTCACCATTCCAGCTATAAAGCTTACGAATCTCTTCACCAATCACCTCTGCCGGATGCTCAGCAGCTTTCTTCCTCATAGCCTTAAAGTGTACCTGACGCCCTGCCGGTGACATATCAAGCAAGAATTCCTTTGCAAAGCTTCCGTCCTGAATATCAGAAAGAATCTTCTTCATGGACTTCTTAGTCTCTTCTGTAATAAGCTTTGGTCCTGTAATATAATCGCCATATTCTGCCGTATTGGAAATAGAGTATCTCATTCCTGCAAAACCTGACTGATAAATCAAATCAACAATCAGCTTCATCTCATGAATACACTCAAAATATGCGTTTCTCGGATCATAACCGGCTTCAACCAATGTCTCAAAGCCTGCCTGCATCAATGCGCAAACTCCACCACAAAGCACTGCCTGCTCACCGAACAAATCCGTCTCTGTCTCTGTTCTGAATGTTGTTTCCAATACACCTGCTCTTGCACCACCTATTGCCAGCGCATATGCCAAAGCAATCTCCTGTGCCTTACCGGTAGCATCCTGCTCTACCGCAATCAAACAAGGAACACCCTTTCCTGCCTGATACTCTGATCTTACTGTATGTCCGGGACCCTTTGGTGCAATCATGGTTACATCTACATCCTTCGGTGGTACAATACAGCCAAAATGAATATTGAAACCATGAGCAAACATCAGCATATTGCCTGGCTCTAAGTTCGGTTCAATATCTGCCTTATACATATCTGCCTGCTTCTCATCATTAATTAAAATCATGATGATATCTGCCTTCTTTGCCGCCTCAGCTGTTGTGTAAACCTCAAAGCCCTGTGCCTTGGCCTTTTCCCACGATTTACTGCCTTCATACAAGCCGATAATAACATTACAACCGGACTCCTTTGCGTTTAACGCATGTGCATGACCCTGGCTACCATAACCGATAACTGCGATAGTCTTTCCATCTAATAATGATAAGTTACAATCTTCCTGATAAAAAATCTTTGCGTCTGCCATTTTAAAAAGCTCCTCCTAAATTTTAATATATGGTGACTGCTCCAAAAATCCATGAAACAGTTACAATCAGTCTGCGTCAATCCTGCCTCTGGTAAGTCCGGTAAGTCCGGTTCTTACAATCGACTCAATCTCAAATCCTTCTAACAATCCGATAAATGCGTCAATCTTATTGGCGTTACCGGTCAGTTCAATCATTAAAGACCCTACAGAAACATCCACAATCTTTGCCCGGAACACATCAGTAAGCGCAATTATCTGCTGCTTTTCATCACGGTTCGTCTTTACCTTTACAAGAACCAATTCACGGCATACAGATTCTCCATCCTTAAGCTCTGTAATGCTCACTACATCCTCGAGCTTATTTAACTGTTTGGCAATCTGCGCCAATGTCAGTTCATCTCCGCTTACCGCCACTGTCATACGGGAAAATTTGGGATTCTCGGTAATACCTACAGATAAGCTGTCGATATTATAGCCCCTTCTACTAAATAATCCTGCAACACGGCTAAGTACACCGGATGTATTGTCTACTAACAGGGATAAAACCATCTTTCTCACGTAAATTCCACCTTTCAAGCTAACTTTTGCACAACTAAGGACATTTTAGCAATTATCTGTGTACATGTCAAATATATTTTGATAATTCCAAGATGTATGAAAAAACAGGAATATTAAATGCAAAATATATAAATCCAATAAAAAATACAAACTCATCAGGAATCATTCAGCTATATCCTCCTCAGATAAAAGCCGCTCAACCAACCGGCAGGCTTCCGCCGCATCCTTGGAATATCCGTCTGCGCCAATCTCGTCTGCAAAATTCTGTGTAATAACTGCACCGCCTATAATTATCTTTGCACTGCATTTTTTTTCCTTCGCATATTCCACTACATCCTTCATCCTCATCATGGTGGTGGTCATAAGGGCAGACAAACCGATTACTGCAGCATTTTCATGAATTGCCGTCTCTACAATCTCTTCCTTTGTAACATCCTTTCCCAAATCAATCACATTATAGCCGTAATTTTTGAGCATAAGTACAACAAGATTTTTTCCTATATCATGAATATCTCCTTCTACCGTTGCCACCACTATTGTTGGCATCCTCTCTCCACCCTCTTTTTTAGGTAGCAGAGGTTCCACATGGGATATGGCAAGCTCCATAGCCTCCGCAGAAGCAATAAGCTGTGGCAGAAAATACCTCTTTTCATCAAATAAAACGCCCACTTCATTAATTGCAGGAATCAGATGTTCTTCAATAACAGACTGCGGGCTGTTCCCATCGTCAATATATGCTTTTACATCCTCGATAATAGTCCGTTTATTGCCTTTTAACACATCCTCGTACAGTTTGGAGTGTTCTGTTTTACTTTGCGTTCCGTTCTTTGCGTTTTTACCGTTTGTTCCTGTTACGCCGCCTATTCCCGCAATGTTATCTGCCGATTTACCCACTGTGGCCGCAGCCCCTGCTGACATGGATAGGGGCTTTACATTTTCTATATAATGCAGATCCGCACCTTCTTTATTTAACAGTAAATCTGTTGCAAGTGCCGCATTTACCAGAAGCTCCTGTGAAGGATTTGCGATTGCCATCGTAAGTCCGTTTGCGATTGCCATGGTAAGAAATGCAGTATTTATAAAGCTTCTCTCCGGCAGTCCGAAAGAAATGTTGGAAAGGCCACATATTGTAGCAAGCTGCATCTCCTTACAGTAGCGGATAGTCTCTAACGTCTCCAATGCTGCATTTTTATTGGCACCAACTGTTGCCACCAGACCATCCACCACAATATCTTCCTTTGCAAATCCAAGAGATAATGCCCTGTCATAAATCGTATGTATAATCCGTTTTTTCTCCTCCATGTCCTTTGGCAGCCCCTCATCAGACAACGGAAGTAAAATAAACATTGCACCATACTCTGCCGCAATCGGCAGCAGCTTTTCAAACTTCTCAGATTCCAAAGAAATGGAATTAATCAATGCCCTTCCCGGATAAATGCGGAGTGCCTGTTCAATAATATCCACATGAGAAGAATCAATACAAAGTGGCAGGTTAACAGCATTTGTCACCTCATAAATGACCTTCTGCATCATTTCATTTTCATCAATGCCATTCATACCCATATTAATGTCAAGAACAGCGGCGCCCTTTTCCTCCTGTTCCTCTGCCATTTGAACCACCATGTCAAGGCTGCCTTCCCTAAGCTCACTCTGTAATTTTTTCTTTCCGGTGGGATTAATACGCTCTCCCACCACAAGAAATCCACCTTCCAAATCAATTTCCAGCATCTGCCGTTCAGAGGCTAAAATACGTTTCCTTTCCTGAGAGATGCCCGGAACCTCCATCAACCGTACTGTTCTCGCAAGAGCAGCAATATGATTATTAGTCGTTCCACAACAGCCCCCGATAATATTAGCCCCCGCTGCCACCAGCTGTTTGCCGTACTCCGCAAATTCTTCCGGAGTCATGGCATATACCGTCTCCCCTTCCACAAGCTCCGGCATGCCTGCATTTGGTTTTGCCAAAATCGGAACATTCGCCACCTGTTTCATCCGCTCCACCAAAGGTACCATCTCCTCCGGTCCGGTAGAACAATTAATTCCCACCGCATCTGCTCCAAGGCTCTGTAATACAACAACCGCCGTCTCAGGGTCTGTTCCATAAAGAGTTCTCCCGTGTTCACTGTAGGTCATGCTGGCAAGCACAGGCAGACTACAGGTCTCCTTTGCCGCAATCAGTGCCGCTCTCGTCTCTGCCAGGCTCATCATAGTCTCTACCACAAGCAGATCCACACCCGCATTTACAAGACATGTAATCTGTTCCTTATATATATCAATAAGCTCCTCCAGCTTAAGCTTCCCTATGGGATAAAGCTGCCTTCCTGTCATAGTCAGATTACCCGCAATATATGCACGGTATCCGGTCTTTGCCACTGCCTCCTTTGAAAGTGCCACAAGCCTTGTGTTAACAGACTCCAGCTCATTTTCCAGTCCGTATTCTTCTAACTTTAAACGGTTACCACCAAAGGTTGGTGCATATATGATATTGCTGCCGGCATTAACATAACCCATCTGCAGGTCTACCAAAACCTTTGGATGTTCTAAAATCCACTGTTCCGGACAGACACCATTGGGCATTCCTGCCCGCTGCAGATTTGTTCCTGTAGCACCATCCAAAATTAATATTTTTTGTTCCACTAAATTTCTAAACTGCTCTTTTGTCATTGCTGCCCCTTTCTCCTCACACTTATCATAATTCAGCAGTCAACAACCCCGCTGCAAGCAACGGGGCGTGTGACCCTCGCGGCAGTCGCCAAATGCAAGCAAGCTCGCACTTGGCTCGTTGCTTTGCGGGAATCATAGAACCCAAATTTTAAAACATGAAGTTTTGCAATCACCTCATTAACAGATTTCATCACTGTCGAGCCAAATTGTAAACGGACCATCATTTAAAAGCTCTACCTGCATGTCTGCACCAAAGCTTCCGGTTTCAACCACATTTACCTCATCCTTACACTTTGAAATTATATATTCATACAATGCATTTGCCCTGTCCGGTTTACCTGCCTTAGTAAATGACGGCCGGTTTCCTTTTTTGCAGTCTGCATATAAAGTAAACTGGGAAACCAGTAAAAGGGCTCCACCAACATCTGAAAGGCTTAAATTTGTTTTTCCGTTTTCATCCTCAAATATTCGAAGTCCTAACATTTTTCGAACCATTTTATCCGCAATCGCTTCCGTATCCGTATCAGAAACACCAATAAGCACCAGAT
>JAIDHZ010000284.1 GCA_029052995.1 Lachnospiraceae bacterium
ATGTAACAGTTTAGTCCTATATAAGCATTATATATAATATGAAATAAATATTCAATGAAAGATTGCACAATTTTTTGTATAAGCCCATGATTTTTTTGGAAAATAAATTGATTTTTATAGGTAATGTGTGCTATAATAAGATTCAAAGATAACAATAATCTTTATACAAAGTTATAGGAGATAGTTTTGTTGAATTAAAAACTGAATTTACACATTAAGGGGGGTAATATGTTCGGAGTATATTTTGGTAAATATTTAGAAGAAAAAGGAATTTTAACAGCAGAGCAGTATCAATCTGTTATAGAGGAATGTAAGACCTCAAAGGTTAAATTGGGATTGCTGGCGGTAGAAGAAGGTGCTATGACCACTGAACAGGCAGAAGAGGTCAATATGCTGCAGCAAATGCAGGATAGGAGATTTGGAGATATTGCAGTTGATAAGGGATATCTCACGGAAGATCAGGTTTCAACTTTGCTTGAAAGACAGGGAGATGAATATCTGTTATTTGTACAGGCGTTGAATGAGCATAATATATTGACGTTAGACCAGATTCAGAAGGAAATAAATGCATACAAGAAAGCAAAGCGAATGACTGCATTGGATATAGAAGCATTAAAAAGCGGTGATATTGATCGAATCGTACCTGTATTTGTAAAGGGGAGCAGTGTTCATCCTTTGGTCAAGGATTATGTTGCATTAACTGCCAGAGATTTTGTGCGGTTTATTGATACACAATTTAGAATTGAAAATATTGAGAAGCTGAATGAGTTTAAAACTTCCTATGTAGCGGGTCAGGAGATGGATGGAGACTATAATATGTTTACAGGTTACTGTGGAGATGGGAAGGGTATTAAGATTATTGCAGAAAGGTATGCAAAAGAGACATTTGAGGATATTGATGCAGACGTATTGGATGCTGCCTGTGAGTTCTTGAATTGCAATAACGGTTTGTTTGCAACAAAATTGGGCAATGAGGACGTGGACATGGATATGCTGCCACCGCTCATGAGGGATTCTGATACAACAATAAGTTCTGAGGGTGAGATGTACAAAGTGCCATTTTACATAAATGATGCAGAAGTTGACTTAATTATTTGTATAGAGGCAAAATGGAAATTTGATTAGAAACAAAGAATATGAGGTATATGAAACATGACAAAAATTTTAATTGTTGATGATTCCAGAACATCAAGAAAGATATTGAAAGGAATACTTGAAAGCTCTGGGTACGAAGTAATTGGTGAAGCAACTAATGGTCAGGAAGGATATGATTATTACGTGGAATTAAAACCGGATATTGTAACAATGGATGTTACGATGCCGGTATTAGATGGGATTGAGTCACTTAAAAAGATTAAGGCTGATTATCCCGAAGCAAAGGTGATTATGGTAACAGCAGCAGGTCAAAAGGCAAAAATGGTTGAGGCTGTTCGTAGTGGTGCAGATGAGTTTGTTGCTAAACCGTTTGATCCGGAGCAATTAAAAACTATTGTTGAGAAAGTTGTAGGATAAACAGATGAATGCAAAGAGGTTGTCGTTATGATGATTTCTTTGCATTTTTTTGTGAGTCTTAATTTTTCTGTAGTTATATGACTCAAATTAATTAAACAGTTGACAGTTGATAACTTTGAATATATATTTAATACATGATATAATACACGTAGGCAATGAGCAGTGCATTCATGAAAAAGAAAATGCACGTTGTGAGCTTGCTCACATAAGGGCATTTTCTTTTTTATGAATATAGGGCG
>JAIDHZ010000285.1 GCA_029052995.1 Lachnospiraceae bacterium
GGCATGTTTAATAAAATCAGCCTTATTTCCTTCCAGCCAAATTGGTTTTGCCAAATCAAAAGTATAACAAATCTCATCAAGTGCCCGGTAAACCTTCTTTGTTCTCGACAATGAATAATCTTCAATACATACTACCGTGTCCTTTATAAGATGATTATTCTTTACTAATTTACCCCATATTCGAAACATTTATAACCCTCCATTTCCTGTAGTTCAAAAATCCGTAATCCACTATCAATTACATCAATAACCCCGCAGCAAGCTACAGAACATAAAATATGCATCGTAGCAAAGCTGCGGGGTATGTGACCCTTGCGACAGTAGCCAAATGCGAGCAAGCTTGCACTTGGCTCGTTGCTTCGCAGGAATCAATATGCAGAAATATCGGCCCGTTGCTCGCAGAAATCACCTTACGCTTCCTCCTGTGCCACTGCCAGCATAAGCTTAATACGGTTTTCCTGATTTACTTTTGTAGCTCCCGGATCATAATCAATCGGTACAATATTTGCTCTTGGATAAATTTCTTTAACCTTACGAATCATGCCCTTTCCAACAATGTGGTTAGGAAGACAGCCAAATGGCTGGGCACAAATAATATTGCCATAACCTGATTCCGCAAGCTCCAGCATCTCTGCAGTCAGAAGCCACCCCTCGCCCATTTTATTGCCCAGACCTACTACACCTTTAATCAGCTCTTTGATATGGGCATACTTAGACGGCGGCAAAAAATCACTATACTTTGTAACCGCATCACAAAGGGCTCCTTCTAATATTTCACAGTACTTCATAAGAGCCTGCACCACTTTTTTCTTTGCAGGATTACCACCATATAAATTAATATCTTCAATCCGGTTGTCAATCTTAAACATCATAAAACCCATAACCCCCGGAACCATAACCTCACAATTCTGCTCTACAAGAAATTTTTCCAAATCATTATTTGCCATCGAAGAGTATTTAACATAAATCTCTCCCACAATTCCAACCTTTATCTTATCGGTTTTGTCAAGTGGAATCATGCCAAAATCCTCTACAATTGCTTTGAGATTTTTTTCCATTCCCTTCGGTGTATAACCCTTTTTGTGCTTAAACTGATTGGACAGCTCTTTAACCCATTTTTCAATCAATGCATCCGCATCACCCTTATTCACTTCATAAGAACGAACCTGGTTTTTCAAAAGCATAAAAAGATCCCCATAGGTCAAACCAATCAAGGCCTGATAAAGCATCTCAGGAGTTAACGAAAAACCGCTGTTTTTTTCAAGGCCTGAGAGATTCAGCGAAATAACCGGAACCTGCGGCATTCCTGCCTTAACTAAAGCCTTTCTGAGCAAATGGATATAGTTTGATGCACGGCAGCCCCCACCTGTCTGGGTAATCATTAGAGCTACTTTATTTACATCATACTTTCCACTTTGCAGGGCACTAATCATCTGGCCTATAACCAAAAGCGCCGGATAGCAGGTATCATTATGCACATATTTTAACCCTGTATCAACAACTCTTCTTCCTGTATTTTTCAATAATCCCACACGATAGCCCTTTTGGGTAAAGATATTTTTCAACAGCTTAAAATGTACAGGCAGCATATCAGGAATTAAAATAGTATAGTCTTTCCGCATTTCTTTCGTGAATTCCACACGCTCGGTTGTCATACAGGCATCACATGCACCACATGTATTTTTTACCACATCACTCATACTCTGTCTCCTCCTGTCTACTTACCTGTCGCTGCGAACAAGCTTCTAAGACGAATCTTCACTGCACCTAAATTCGTTATTTCATCTATCTTAATCTGTGTATAAATCTTACCCTTTTCTTCCAAAATACGCCGTACTTCATCAGTGGTAATTGCGTCAACTCCGCATCCAAAGGAAACTAACTGCACCAGATTAAGCTTTGGATCCTGCTGCGCTGCAACATATTCTGCTGCTGCATACATTCTGGAGTGATACATCCACTGATTCAATACCTTTGTATCCACATGCTCTATCATGTCTGATACAGAATCCTCAGTAATCACAACTGCACCAAGATCACAGATCAGTTTATTAATACCGTGATTGATTTCGGGATCTAAATGATAAGGACGCCCAGCTAATATAATTACCGGCTTATCCTCTCGTTTGGCAATACGAAGATATTTTCTTCCTTCCATACGGATAAGTCTCATATGCTTATCATATTCTTCATAAGCATAATTACATGCCATCATCACATCAGAAAGCTTAATCTTCCCAAAATAATGTTCTAATACTGCATGGATTTTTTTGGTAAAATCTTTTCTTCTGTGAATCCCAAGATATTCATAAATAAACTTCACATTGCGGAGATCTTTCACATTCGCCTCTAACACTTCCGGATAATACGCAACAACCGGACAGTTATAATGGTTATCTCCCAACCCTTCATCAAAATTATAACTCAAGCATGGATAAAAGATTGCGTCCACGTCCTCCTTTAACAATGCCTCAATATGTCCATGCATCAGCTTTGCCGGAAAGCATACCGTGTCGGAAGGTATTGTATGCTGACCACTCAGATACAAACTCCGTGATGAATTTGGTGATGTTATTATATTAAATCCCAATCGTGTAAACAAAGCATACCAGAATGGCAATAATTCATACATGTTAAGCCCCATCGGAATACCAATGGTTCCCCTTGCCTTATCCTTAGGAATCTCCGAATGTCTGTACTCTTCCAACATTTTCAATTTGTATTCATATAAATCATATCTGGTTCCTTCTGCCTTCTTTGATGTAGGTTTATCACAGCGGTTGCCGCTAATAAACCGCCTTCCACTATTAAAGGTATTGATTGTAAGCTTACAGTGGTTACTGCAGCCATTACATGTCGTTATAGACACTTCATGCTTAAATGCCTCAAGTCCCTTTGCATCCAAAATCTCACTTTTTCCGTTACTGTTTTCTTTCGCATACAGGGCAGCTCCGAAAGCGCCCATAATACCCGCCATTTCCGGTCTTACTACATCATGCCCGATTTCCTGCTCAAATGCACGCAACACAGCATTATTCAAAAATGTTCCACCCTGTACCACAATGTGTTCCCCCAGCTGCTTTGCAGATGCTGCACGGATAACCTTATAAAGTGCATTCTTAACAACTGATATAGAAAGCCCCGCTGATATATTTTCAATACTTGCACCATCCTTTTGTGCCTGCTTCACGGAAGAATTCATAAATACCGTACACCGTGACCCCAGGTCCACAGGACTCTCACCAAAAAGTCCGAGATTTGCGAATTCCTCAATGGGATACCCAAGGGCACCCGCAAATGTCTGCAGAAATGAACCACATCCTGAGGAACATGCTTCGTTTAAGAAAATGTTGTCAATTGTATTGTTACGGATTTGGAAACATTTGATATCCTGTCCTCCAATGTCAATAATGAAGTCTACATCCGGCTGAAATTTCTTTGCAGCAGTAAAATGCGCCACTGTTTCTACAATACCAAAATCCACACCAAACGCACTCATAATCATTTCTTCACCATATCCGGTTACGGCAGATGCCTCTATTCTGATATCTGGATATTTTTCATATAGCTTCTCTAAAAAATCTTTTATAATCGGAATCGGATTACCACCGTTTGGCAGATACTGTGAGCAGAGAATATTTGCATTTTCATCTACTACTACTGCCTTTACAGTGGTAGAACCCGCATCAATACCAAGATAAACCGGTCCGACAAGTTCTGTCACATTTTGAATGTGATCTGAATTCTTCTTATGCCTTGCAAGGAATTTGTCAAACTCCTCCCTGCTTGTAAATAACGGTTTACAGCTTGCATAACCTCCGCTTGCCGTATACCCGCTTATTTTCTTTTTAAGCTCTGACAAACAAAAGCTTTTGCTTTCCTTTTTAAGAGCCGCCCCCATTGCAACAAAATAAAGAGAATTCTCAGGCGCAATACCCTCAAGCTTCAATGTATTATCAAAGGCTTTTCTAAGTTCTGACAAAAATGTGAGTGGTCCGCCAAGATAAACAACTTTTCCCTCTATCTCCCGCCCCTGGGCAAGACCTGCAATTGTCTGATTTACCACGGCATAAAAAATACTGGCAGCAATATCATTCTTTCCGGCTCCCTGATTTAAAAGAGGCTGTACATCAGACTTTGCAAATACACCACACCGGCTTGCAATCGTATATATCTTCTCATGCTGCTTTGCCGCCTCATTCATCTGGCCTGCCTCCATATCAAGCAGCGTCGCCATCTGATCAATAAAAGCACCTGTTCCTCCGGCACAAGAACCGTTCATGCGGACTTCTAAACCATCGGTCAGGAAAAGAATCTTAGCATCCTCACCACCTAATTCAATGACAACATCCGTACCCGGAATCATTTTATTCACTGCAACTCTTGTGGCATATACCTCCTGTTCAAATGGAATCCCCAAAGTATCTGCAATACCCATTCCTGCTGATCCGGAAATACAGATACTCATATCATTTTCCTCAGGAAATCTGGTCATAATGTCTTCAAGCATCCCTACCGTCTTGTTTGTAATCTGGGAAAAATGCCGCTGATAATCATTATATACAATCTTATCATTATCATCTAATACAACACATTTTAACGTTGTGGAACCAACATCTAAACCTATTTTCATCTCGATACCTCTTCTTCGTGTCTTTCATGCTTTATCCTATTTCAAAACAAACAAATCTATGCCTTTCAAGTTTATCACACTTTTATACTTTATGCCATACCTAATCGTTTAGAATATCCATGTGCTCATCTGTATTTTTTTTGATTTTCTTATGATTAAATACTTCATAGATGCACGGCACAACAATCAGAGTAAGCAATGTTCCGTATATCAGACCACCGATGGTAACTAAAGCCATGGGCTGTGCCATATCAGCACCCATACCAACACCCACTGCCATAGTTGACAGACCAAGGATTGTAGTCAATGCAGTCATTGTAATCGGTCGCAGGCGGTTTCGTCCAGTGGTAATAATTGCCTCACGTATTTCCATTCCTGCCTCACGCATCTGATCCACTGTATCTACAAACACAATACCATTATTTACAATAATACCGGCAAGCATTACCATGCCCACCATTGCTATGATACTTACATCATTTCCGGTTAAGAATAAAGCCGCAAAACCTCCGGTAAATGCCAATGGTACAGTGAACATCACTATAAACGGACTCTTTAATGACTGAAATTGAGCCACCATAATCAAATACATAAATGCCAAAGCCAAAACCATCATAAGCATAATCTGTTCCATAGCTTCCATAACCGTTTCATTTTCACCGTCATATTCAATACTGCACCCTTCAGGAAGCGCCATTCCATCTATAACCTTTTCCACACGGTTTGACACATCCGTTGTGGTATAGCCATCTTCCACCAATGCACTTACAGTAATAAACCTGTTCTGGTCAATTCTGTTAATTGCCGACAAGGACTGAGTATCTTCTACATCTGCAATTTTACTTACCTTGACCTTAACACTTTCCTCTCCTTTCCTGCCGTCTATTTTCAAATTCTCAATATCTTTAAGCGTATATTTCTCTTCTGTCTCATCCTTTACATATACTGAATAGTCCCGGCCATCCGTAGAAAGCGTTGTTGCCGAAGAAGCCTCTGCAAGACATCCCTGAATCTCCTGAAACACCTGTGCAGTCGTAAGTCCATATTTGGCAGCCTTTTTCTTATCAACAACAATACGATATTCCGGAGTCGCCTCCTCTAATCCGTTTTCAATCTCTTTAAGGCCATCCACTTCTTCCAGTTTTTTACCTACCTGCATTGCCAAATCTTTTAATGTATCTAATTCTTTCCCCTTTACCCTTATGGAAATACCGGCTGTCATCAGGGCACTCATATCCATATCAGACTCTGACACTTCAATTTCACCTTCAAGATCCTTTGTCTTTTCCCTAATCATTTCTGCAATTTCATGATTCGTATGTGTCATATCTTCGTTAAGCTCAATATAATAGCTTACCGTATCCACTGAATCATCTTCTCCCAAGCCAAGCATGGACATGGAACTTCCACCAACCATGGCACCCACGGTCTTTACATCCTCTATCTCCAATACCTTTTCAATTACCTGATCAGACACTTTTGCAGTTTCCTCTAACGTCTTAGTGTCCTCAGGCATGGTAAGTGTCATTGACATCTGAGTGGATTCCATAGAAGGGAAAAAAGAAAACCCTTTTGACACAGATAACAACGTACAACAAACAAACAGAACAAACGTAACTGCAAACACTATGCCTTTATGCTTTAAAACACCCGGCAGCAATTTCACATAAACCTCTCCGATTTTATTAATCGTCTTATTTTCCTTCTCTGAAACCTTATTAAAGGTTTTGGATGCTACCATTGGCACAAATGTAATGGCAACCACTAAACTGGCAAGCAGAGAATAAGCAATAGTAAGCCCCATATCCTGGAAAATCTGCCTTGTAATACCTGTAGTAAATACAATAGGTAAAAATACACACACAGTTGTAAGCGTAGAAGCCGTAATGGCACCTACCATTTGATTGGCACCCTTTATACATGCATCTTTTACATCATAACCTTCTTTCCGCAAACGATATATATTTTCAATTACGACAATAGAGTTATCCACCAGCATACCGACCCCCAGTGCCAGACCTGATAATGAGATCACATTTAACGTAACTCCGCTGAAAAACATCAAAACAATTGCAAATACAACTGATACCGGAATTGAAACTGCAATAATGCCTGTTGGTCTGATATCTTTTAAAAACAGCAACAGAATAACCACTGCCAGCACCGCACCATATAGCAGATTGCTCAAAACAGAATCGGTCACAAGATCAATATATAATCCCTGATCCATTAATGTAACAAAGGTTACATCCTTATCTTCCTCTGCAATTTTATTAAATTCATCCGTAATACGGTCTGAAACCTCTTTTGTAGAATATTCATTCTGTTTTGCAATAGAAAGCATAATGCCATGTCCATCATTCAGCCGGGTATAAATCTTATCCTGATCATTTTCCACAAAAACATCTGCTACATCGGACATTTTAATCGGATCTAAGCCATCCATTCCCATATCTAATAATACAAAGTCAGCAATACTGTCAACATCATCGAATTTTTCACCAACACGTACCAGATAATCCACATCATCTTCCGTCACATAACCCGCCGGAAAATCGAAATTCTGCGCAGTTAAAATTCCCTTTATCATATCAGTAGTAATAATAGTATTCATATCTGCGCCATCATAAGCAGCTTCTTTTGCATCTTCAAGGGTTGTCTTTTGCTGTTCCAATGTTGCCGCACCCTGAACAAGCTGTGCCTGTCCTTCATTCATCTGACTCTGTGCCTCAGCCTGCTTTGTCTTTAAATCTACATAGCTGTCATTTAATGTAATTTTTCCATTTGTTATTTTTTTCAAAGCCTGCGCCAGCTTTTTCTTGCCCTTCGCGATTTCAGAAAGTCCGTTGTTAAGCTGTGTCAGACTTGTCTGCAAGGATGCTATATAAGCAGGTAATGTATCAAAGGTGAGCGGATTCCCATCACCATCACTTTGCTCTGCTAATTTACTTTCCATAGCTGCTGCCGCACCTGCTACGACTTCAAGCTGCGCCTGCATAGCAGCATCCTCCGGATTTGCAGCAAGCGCTGCCTCAAGCTGTGCTTTTTGTGCCGAAAGGGTCTGATAGCTTGTTAACAAATCCTGCAGGGAAGAAATGGCCTTTTCCAGCTCTGCTTTCTGTGTAGTTAATGTTTTTTCCTGTGCTTCTAATTCGGCCTGTGCTGTTTTTATCTCGTCTTCGGATTTTAACAAATCGTATTTCGCATCGTTAATTTGCACTTCTGCCTCTGCAAACTTTTTGCCTGCTGTAGAAGCTCCATCCTGCAATTGCCTTTTTCCGTTTTCAATCTGGTTTTCACCATCCTGAATTGCCCCTTCTGCATCTTCAAATTTCTCATCCAGTGCTTTTTTTACCTTTTTATTTACTTTATCAACCTTATCCTTACGAATCACAACCTGGACGGACTCTTCCACTGTTCCC
>JAIDHZ010000286.1 GCA_029052995.1 Lachnospiraceae bacterium
AATTGTTAATTTCTAACTGGCATTATAAGCATGAAGACATTACGTGGTTTTTGCAAAAAATATCTTCTGATAAAAGTATAAAATACTTATATGATGCAATAGAATTACACCCGGAATATTTAGCATGGGATGATAATTATTCTTTTGAGGTAAAATGTGTACGGGGCATATATTACATTGGGAGAGAAAAATCATATTCATATTTGGAAAAGTTATGTAAACATTCGAATGAAGTGATAAGGGAAATGGCTCAAAGGCAGATTAAAAAAATTGATGAAAGAAAGCAGGTGTATAATGGATAAAGAAATAAGAGCCTTTTATACTGATGATACTATAAGAATTTATCAGGCGTATAATGAAGGCATTGCTAATGAAGCAGTTAAAAAGGGTACGTTTGGAAACAGTTTCAAATTAGACAGGATGACTTGGATAAAACCATCATTTTTGTGGATGATGTATCGATGTGGCTGGGGTACAAAAGAAAATCAAGAACATATTCTTGCCATTGACATAAAGAGAGATGGATTCGATTTTATTGTTCGAAATGCCATAGTTTCTACATACAATGACGATATAGGTGTAAGTCAGACAGAATGGAAAGAGCAAATAAGAAAGTCTGATATTAGATGTCAGTGGGACCCGGAAAGGGATTTGTCAGGAAATCCTTTAGGATATCGTTCAATACAACTCGGTTTGAGAAGAAATGCGCTTAAAAAGTATGTTAATGAATGGATAGTAAATATTACTGATATTACGGATTATGTAAGAGAGTTGAAAGAGAAAAAGGATAAGGGGATAGATATAAGTTTATTATTACCTAAAGAGCAAATTTATTCTGTTCAACAAGAGTAAAAAGGTTTCAAAAACCATATGGTAACGGAGCCGTCCTTTCGGAGAACATTTATGACACGGAAGTTGTAAAAAATAAAGAGAAAATAGGATATCCCAAAGTTATTGCTAAGATATTACTAGATTTGCTCTCTGGTGAATGTGGCATGTATAACGAATAGAAAATTTGGTGTGCCTAATTATTTATGAATTAGAAAATTAGAGAGGCATGGGAATGGATATTAAAAAGATAGTTGAAGAAATTAGGAATACAGCAGGCTGTATAGTATATAGTCCATGTGGTTTGCCAAACTTGAATAAGAAAGTTAAATTACCTAATGATTTAAAGATATTTTATGAAACTTGTGGTGGTATTTCTTTTTTTGCTGGAATGGAATATGGATTTACGGTTGTAGGCCCGGAAGAGATGGTATTAGCTAATCCGGTTATTGTTGGAGAATTATGTGAGGAAGATATATCATCAGAATGGTATATTATTTGTAAAGATGCTGAAAGTAATTATATTACTATTGATTTGGCAATGAAACGACTAGGGCGATGCTATGATAGTTTTTGGGATAGGCATGGAGTAGTTGGCGAGTGTACTATAATTGCAAAATCTTTTACCGAATTGTTATTACGATTATTTAGTAATCAAGGTAAAAGTTTATTTTGGTTAGATTATGATTTTGCTTATATTGGTGATGCTTATGATGATGTGTAAACTAATTTTAATTAGGATTATATGATTGATAGTTTGGACCGCATCCTGACACGAAAGGACTTTGCCACAGGCAATACCCTGTTGGTTTTTGGGAGGCCAACCTGTCCCAACACCCTGTTGTTTGTAAATGAAATCATTCAATGGAAGGATGTATTGGAGAAAAACCAACTGAATGTAATTATTGTTTTTGAGGATGTGCGGCAGGTTGCTGAAAGTGCAGGTCGGATTCCGTTTACCTGCACCTACCAAACAGACAGAGGAATGGAACGTTGGAAATTCAATTCACGTATCAGCCTTACAGGCGGGTATATACTGCCCCAGCTGGTATTGCAGAATGATGGGGGATATGCATTTTATTATTCCACTGGATTTGTAGAAGAACCGGAACGCATTCTTGCAATTTCGTTGCAGAAACTCCCTGAGACGGAAGACATTAATCCTTCGGAAAGCACTGAGCATTCACCAGAACTCATTGTCTTTTTCGTCATATTCTGATATAATTTCATTAATATAACACAACAGGATACATAGGGAACCGGCATTTGGTAGTTCTCTGCCCAACGGATACATAGGAGGCGTTTTTTGGAAAATAAAAACAATCAATGGCACCCCGGATTTGTCGCAGCCCTGCAAATGGAGCTGTGGGAGAATCGGGAGGATTTGGAATTTACGGAGGAACACAATCTCAGCAAAAAACCGCTGCAAATTGACTTACTCGTCATAAAAAATAACAAAAACACGGTTATCCGCAACGGAATAGGAAAGATATTCAGGCGGTACAACATAATAGAGTATAAATCACCGGATGATGAGATGGGTGTCGATGTGTTTTATAAAGTCAATGCCTATGCCTGCCTGTACAAAAGCAGTGCCGACAAGGAAAACATGTATCATGTGGATGATATCACGATTACCTTACTAAGGCACAATTATCCGAGAACCCTTATGGAGCATCTGCGTGCAGAGGGGTACGCAATTACGAAGAGGGAATCCGGTATATATGAGGCATCCGGAAAAACCATGTTTGCCACGCAGATTATTGTGTCAAAGGAGCTTGCAGAGGATGAGCATATCTGGCTGAATTCCCTTAGACGGGATATTACAAAAGAAACCTACAAGAAGCTTTTACTGACAATCGGCAGGTTAAACGGCCGGGAACGGGAAATATATGGGGAAGCCGTGCTGGAAGTGGTATCCGGCGCAAACAACAGCAGTATTGAAAAATGGAAGGAGGAAGCGGAAATGTGTGCAACATTAGAGAGAATCATGGCACCGGAAATAGCGGAGCGGGAACGTCTGGCAAGGGAAGATGGGCTGGAAAAAGGCAGAGTAGAAGGCAGAGAAAAAGGCAGAGTAGAAGGCAGAGTAGAAGGCAGGGAAGAAGGCCGTATACTTGCTTATGCAGAATTAGGTGTAAGCATAGAGGACATAGCCAGGCAGTTTTCGCATTCCATAGAGGAAATAGAGAGAATCATAGCAAATAACGGTGGGGATGAATGAGAACAGCGGTATAAGCGGCCTGCCATTGTTACAAATACTGAAAATTATCTAGAAAAATTATGAATTTGTTATTTTTAATTAAATGCATGGCTTTATTTATGAAACACATTCATGCGTTTGTCGTGCCATAACCCTCTTTCTGCCTTGACTTAAAAATCCCTTGCAATTTACATATACGTTATATATAATAAAAACACCGCAGGTAGCAGGGTATTTGACCCTAGTGTACTGACACGTTGATAATTAGGCAAACCTACTTGTCTATTTGTCTATCTGCTACGTTGGATTTTCTAGCCGTAGCCACCGCTACGCCGTCGAAAATTCGCCTTGCAGATGGACAAATATCCTGCGTAGTTTTACCCAATATCAATGTGTCAGTACACTAGTAGCAGCACCAGGATGGATATACCAACGTGTCCGCTTATACCGTTGCCTGCAGGAATAAAATATGGAAACAGAAACAGTTCATGAAACGAAAGAGTAATGATATGGAAAATAACGAATTCCCAATTGATGAATCAACAGAACAAATTCAACGGACAGAATATGTACCTGATACTGACAATGAAGATACGTTGTGGGGTGAAGAGTTGGATCAGTATTTAAACTATATCGACAGTGTCTACCAGACAAATAGCCAACCACTGGAAGAGCTTGAACCATATGTCGATACAAGTATATATAGCCAGAAAAAAATAAAATCTAATCAGCAAGGAAGAAAGATACAACATTCCCCAAAAAAACGCAGATTAGTCCCTATCATTGCCGTGGTACTTTTGGTAGCATTGGGCGTTGGAGGCGGGTGGGCAGTCCACCATTTTATTAATATCTCCCCTGAAAAAACATCCCAGCCGGAAACACCTTCAGAGGATTCTGCAAAAATAGCGGTAACTACGGAGGAGGCTTCAACAGAGGAAGATAAATACGGGCCGTATGCAACCGCTGATTATACGGTTCATACCCCTCATGCAACGGAGAATACCATTGTATTTGACAGTAACCCTTATAGTCTGCGATATGCCGGAACACCAACATCGGAAGAAAGCTCGTCTGATGAACCGGAAAAAGAGCTCACCTTAGAAGACATTTATCCTGCAATTACCCTGACACCGGTAGAAGGCTCTCTGAATGCAACACAACCGGACACAGCAAATCCGGGAGAAACCCAACAGATAACAAGCAAGTACATGGTGTTAATCGACTTGTCAGATGATTCGATTGTGGCAAAAAGAGACAGTGATATTGTAATCAACCCGGCTTCCATGACAAAGATTTTGACGGTACTTACTGCTACTGATATGATTAAAGATCTAGACGACACCTATGTTATTACACAGGAAGAGATTTCCTATGCCTATGCACATGATTGCAGTGCGGTAGGATTTTTAGAAGGCGAAACCGTTACCGTGAGAGATTTGGTCTACGGAACAATTGTATGTTCCGGAGCAGATGCGGCTATAGGTCTTGCAAATTACTGTTGCGGCAGTCAGGAGGCATTTGTAGAAAAAATGAACGAGAAGGTGGAAGCTCTTGAGTTAAGTGATACCGCACATTTTACCAACGTTGTTGGAATTTACGACGAAAATCTACACTGCACAATGGAGGATATGGCAGTAATCCTCTCCACTGCCATACAGAATGACCTTTGTAGGGATGTGCTTTCTACAAGGATTTATACAACAACACCGGATCCCAGTCTTCTTCCTGACAAAGAAGAAGTAAAGAGTACGGAAACCGACACAGCCAATGATGTGCCAGCAGCAGATGAAGCGACCGGTGAAGCCGGTACAGATGATGGACAGACATTAAATACAGAAACCAGTGAAACCACAGAAGAAGAGATACCGGAATCCCTGGTTCTTGTTGCTACGAAGGGAATCGAAATTTCAAACTGGTTTATGCGCCGGATTGAAGATAAACAGACCGGCGGTGAGGTACTGGGGGCAAAAACAGGTTATGTGAGCAACGCCGGGTCTTGTGCTGCCAGCTATTATAAAAGTGCATCCGGGAAAGAATATGTCTGCGTAACAGGAGATACTTACAGTTCATGGCGATGTATCTATGATCATGTGGGAATTTACCGCTCTCTTGCTAGGTAGAATTCTTGCGGTTCCTTATTTTTCTCTGCCATGGGAATGTCCGATATCCCATGGCAATGCAAACATATCACTCTTAGGTAATCGCTTGCTTCTTTCTCTAAATCTATTAACATTTTCTAGGATTTTCGGGGAAAATCATCTGAATGGTATACTCGCGGTTTTTGGTTATAATATGATATTCTCCGTTGTATTTTTCAAGAATATCATACACATTCTGCAACCCGATACCATGGTTTTCTTTTTCTGTTTTTGTAGTCAGAATCCGGTCATTTTCCTGCTGCAGCTTTCCTTCCATTGGATTTCTTATTTCCAGATAAAATAACTGTTCTGTTTTCTTTGCCGCCAGTAAAATATAATGCTGACCTTTTACTTTTATATTGGCCTCAACTGCATTATCTATCAGATTAGAAAGCAGAATACAGGCATCGGCATATTTCATAAAATTAAATTCCGATAATGCACCTTTGCATTGCAGAGTAATCTCATTTGCCTCCAATTCATTCATTTTTGTGCTTAAAATCATATCCAGTAATTCGTTTCCTGTGGCTATTTTATGAACAGATTTCAAAGTGGATGCTGTCAGATCCCGGAAATAGTTCTCTGCTTTCCCGTACTCTTCTTTTTCCAACATTTCCTGTAATAACAGCATGTGATTCTTCCAGTCATGACGGAATTTGATGGTATCTTCCTGCTGCTCCTTATAATCTCTAAAAAAAGAATATTCTGTCTCAAACTCTTTTTTGTAATCCCTTGAAAGTTGTCGATAATAAACTGCCATTTTCCTATGTGCAATAGCATAAACCACAGCCACATTCAATATAATCATAGAGCTGACCCATACGATCTTATAAATATACTTATGTATCATACCTTCAAGCCATTCAAGACCAATTGCAAAAGCCGGGCTTAAAAAACAAAGCAGAAAAAGCACTGCTCCTTCCCCAATTGTTAATTGTATGGATTTGGTTTTTGCTACTTTCGTTCTGCTAAGCAGTACTAAAATGATAAACAATAATATATCCGATACAAAGTCTGATGGTGTAAACTTTTGTACTCCAATATAATAATCATCTAATCCAATTATCTTTTCAATCAGATCAAGAAATATTCCAAACTCCATATATACAGACACTGCAGGGATTTCCAGTAACAGCGTTTTGATCCGGTTTCTTTTTGTTAAAATAAAAGTCACCAACACATTATATCCAAACATAACTGCAGTCACCATCATCTCGTTCTCTTTAAAGATGTACACCGCCATACAGTCTACAAAAACAAATATTCCCGATGCTATGAATAAATTGCGTAGTGTTACTTTCATATCGCAGCCAAACAGCAGATTCAGTATTAACCATATATCCAACATGGCAAACATATTCCAAAAAAGCGATATGATTACTATTGCTTGCTCCGTCATATTAAATCCTCTCCCAAAAAATGAAACAATTGTCGCCGATACTCTGACATACGCTTCTTACTGACCGGTAAACGATAGTCCTGTGAAAGAACAACTTTTCCGTCCTGCATTCCTTTATGGTGATACAGATTTACCAAATATTTCCGATAAATGCGAAAAAATCCATATTCCTTAAGTTGTTCCTCATACTTTTTCAGACTGTAATCACTGATATAATGCTGTGACTTCGTATGCAATATCGTGTATTTATCTTCCGCACTAATGTATATTAACTCCTGCAATGGAAGCAGCACTTCTCCATCTCTCGTTTTCAAGGTTATCTTTTTCTTTTTGGAATACTCTTTCCTAATATCCATCAGCAAATTACGCATCACTTCCTGGGATAATGGTTTTAGCATATATCGAAAGGCATTTGCTTCATATCCTTTCACTGCATACTCAATATATGAAGTAATAAAAACCAGAAATACATCCGTATTCATTTTCCTAATCTGTTTACCCAGTGTAATACCATTCATCCCGGGTAACTCAATGTCTAATAAAATCAAATCCGGAAATGCTTTATTTTCCCGCTGCAAATTGCCTAAACACTGTAACAGCTCCCCCGCAGACTGAAAAACCGTTACATTTAAGGAATATTCTTTTGCTAATAACGAACAGATTTCTAACATTTTTTCACTATGTTCCTTAATATCTTCACATATATAGATTGTAAATTGCTGTGATAAATCCGTATATATCATCTATATAGCTCCCCGATTTATATTTCTCTTCTATATTTACCACGTGTTATTTTAGCAGATATCCTATTCTTTTTCTATATTTTCATATATTAATTTTGTGTGTTATTTTAGCAGATCTGCCATTTATTTCCATTTTTATCCGAAAAATTTATTTTATAGATAAACATCCCGTTCTGCGATAATTTGATAAATCTTTCCCACAAAATAAAAAGAGGTACTGCTTCAAAACCTATATTATTGTGTCCTAAAGCAGCAGCCTCTTTTACTCCTTTTAACCCGGATTTCTCCGTTAAATTTGCAATGTCTATTTTTTGATCTTCATTGTCTTTTTTGCAAATCCGATCTTTGATGTAAGCATTTTCTTATATGTTTTATATTTACTCTTCGGAACTTTAAAAACAGCGTTCTTATGGATTCCTTTAAATGCATTTTTTCCGATTGAAGTAATATACGTTGACTGAATTGTAACTTTCTTTACCTTGCTCTTCTTGTAAAATGCCTTACTGTTAATTTTAACAATCTTATAGCTCTGTCCCTTAATCTTAACTGTCTGTGGGATCGTAATAGAAGATTTTTGCTTTACCATTCCTGTTACCATTACGGTTCCCGCTCCTTCACCCCCTTTTTTCACCAATTTATACTTTAGATTATTAGATTTGTAAGTGACTCCCTTCTTGGCACCCTCTCCAATACCGGTTACATTTATGTATACATAGTGCTCTATACCTTCGTTCCAATAGTATGTTCTTGTACTTTGCAAAAGTACCGTATACCAGCCATTCTTATCAACGGTAAAAGAATTGGTATTATCCAATTTTTGTGACTGTTGTGGCATTTTTGTCACTTTTCCTTCGCACCATTGTGCCTTTTCTAATTCTGTTGCAAACTTCTGGGTTACCGTTACTGTCATTTTTGTTCTGTCTGCACTCGTTGTCTGTTCCACTTCAACTGCTTTTTCCACCGGCACTGCTCCTATCATAATTCTGGTAGAATGATTAGCACTGCTATCTATATATATCTTACTGCCACATTGAACATAATAGGTGCCCGCTTTCAGCAGAAAATAATCTTCACCTTGACTTCTATGATCTATTAATGGAACTGCCATG
Source organism: Lachnospiraceae bacterium (assembly GCA_029052995.1). Taxonomy (GTDB): domain Bacteria; phylum Bacillota; class Clostridia; order Lachnospirales; family Lachnospiraceae; genus CAG-590. Next base: position 8,421 of record JAIDHZ010000286.1, read on the forward strand.
CTTTCATTTCCATATAATCTAAAATAATTTTCTGCAGTAAACATGGTCCAATTTATTTGTGCTATCTTCATATGTACAATGGAATCCTCTGCTAACGTGAACTTTGCATAACGGCACTCTTCTGTTACACCTGTCTTCCTGTCCAGATTCCAGTCAATCCTCCACGATAATCCGATCTTTTGGTCATAATCTATCATATCATCCACTACATATACCGGAATGTCTTCAAATGTTACCGCCGCCTCTGACTTTGTGGGCTGCAGCACTACAGCAGATAATAGTACAAACATGATTGTTACAAAATACTTTGTTAGTTTTTCTCTCATTATTTTTTCCTCCTTGTTAAGTCAAGTACCCTTTTATCAGTACTTGCATTTATCTAATTTAGAATATCATACCCCGCACATTTTTTGTCTTTTTTCCGATAAAGACCGGAAATTTGGCGACGAAGAGTATCTTTTATGGCAACAATGGAAAATGCATGTGTAATCTCATTCAAATTCTCTATATCATGATATAATGTACACAAATTCACTTGCTTGCAAGGGTGAATTTGTGTGCTTTATTGAATGAGTAATGCTCATGATATAATATTCTATGGTCATACCTGTAAACCATAAATTGATGGCAAAACCCGGCGGAGAAATAGCAGTAAAAATCAGAAAGCAAACCAGAGAAAAGGTATTTTATAAGCAGCCTGCCATTTGGTTCTTCCAGTTCGGGACATATGAGCCGGAACCGGGGATTTGATGAGTTGTTGCCAGATTGGATATATAATGATTAAAAGAAAGGAATGTATATAATTATGAATAAAAGAGAATTTGAAGAGTTGATACAAAGAGTTAAAATCAAAAATCCTAGAATATTTAGCTTGGATTCAGATTGTAAATCAACAATTGAAGATGTTGAATTGATTGAGAAATATTATAATATAGTTTTTCCTAAGAGTTATTTAGAATTTTTATTGCAATATGGAGGAGGATACTTTGCATTTACTGTAGTTTATTCTTTTGATAAGCAGAGTCCCTTTTATGTTAGAAATAATGTTTCAACAGAATTTGTAAATGATAATAGTTTTTTTCCTGTTATTGATTTTGAAACAGGTGACTTGGCTGGATTTAAAATATTTAATGGAATATGTGAAGATTCAATTATGTTATACAATCATGAAGAGAAAACAATTAGTGATATAAAATTGAATTTTTATGATGCATTAGTAAAATATGGTCTTAGGTTAAATTAGTTATACTTTATATTCCTGTTGCTGCTTACTTTGTTGTCCTATAATTAATCGGATTTATTGTCGCTGATTTATACTATATAATGACATTATAATCAAGATAGGAGATATCGGAAGTAGCATATTGTCTATCTGCTACGTTGGATTTTCTAGCCGTAGTGACCGCTGCGCCGTCGAAAATCCGCCTTGCAGATGGACAAATATCCTGCGTAGTTTTACCCAATATCAACGTGTCTAGTAAAATGGATTTTTTCATAAAAATGAATTGAGAAAATGCCATGTATGTGAGATAATATTTTTAGTATATTAAAAAATATGTCATAAAATAAATTGTTGAAGGAGATAGGGAATGAAAGTATTATTAGTAAACGGAAGCCCAAACGAAAAAGGCTGTACCTATACAGCGTTATCAGAGATTGCAAAGACGTTAGAGGGGGAGGGAATTGAGACAGAGATTTTCCATATTGGCAATAAACCGGTAAGAGGGTGTATTGGCTGCGGCGGGTGTAAGAACGGTCAATGCGTTTTTGATGATGATATTTTAAACCGGTTAGCAGAGAGGGTAAAAGAAGCAGATGGTTATGTTTTCGGTTCACCAGTATACTATGCATCGCCAAATGGTGCTATGTTAGCTGTGATGGACCGGCTGTTTTATAGTGCAGGGAAATATATGGCGTATAAGCCGGCAGCCTGTATTGCATCTGCCAGACGTGCAGGAACAACGGCAACCTATGATGTTTTAAATAAGTATATCGGAATTAATCACATGCTTATGGTGCCTGCAAATTACTGGAATATGGTACACGGTTCCAAGGCAGAGGATGTAAAACAGGATTTGGAAGGGTTACAGACTATGCGTACGATTGGTAAAAATATGGCATGGCTGTTAAATCTTCTTGAAACAGGAAAAGCAAATGGGATAAAACACCCGAAAATTGAGGAGAAGATAAGAACTAACTTTATCAGATAGAAAAATACGATTAGTAAGGAACTGTTAGGAAGTTATTTCTGAACAGTTCCTAAACGAAGGATAAGGAAGGACTCATGAAAAGTATTGGAAAAATGATGTTGCGCTTAATGATAACCTGCATGATTTTTGGGATGGCCAATATTTATTCGCTTATCGGCATGGTAGGAAAACTTTGGTTGGTACCGGTGTTATTGTTTGGATTTTTTATAATTAATATCGTTCCTTCCGTATTTAATATGGGCTTACAGACACCCAGACTGCGTATCTGTGGTAATGGGTGTGAACTGCTTTGTTTATTTTTACTCTCCGTTGCAGTATCGGTCGTATACTCTGTTATGGGTTTTGCCGGTTGTTTTCCGGCAGGTTCCGTCATGGAAAACTCTAAAATGTGGCTTGTCAATACACTGATTGTCTTTATTGTGGAAGCAATTGTGTTTTGGAATGGTATGATCCGCATATATATGACTTCCGGGCAATTAGGAGTCCGGATGCGGGTTATTGGAATTATATGCGGATGGATACCCATTGTAAATCTGATAGTTCTCGGAATGATAATCCATACGGTATCGGATGAAGTTGCATTTGAAAATGATAAAATATTGCTGGATAAAAGTCGCAAGGATTTACAGATTTGTAAAACACAATACCCGATTATGCTGGTACATGGTGTCTTTTTTAGGGATTTCCGCTATCTGAATTACTGGGGGCGGATTCCGAAGGAATTAGAAAAAAATGGTGCTGTTATTTTTTATGGTAATCATCAGTCGGCGGCATCTGTTGAAGAAAGTGCTATTGAACTGATAGAACGGATGAAACAGGTTTTGAAAGAGACAGGTGCTCCTAAAATCAATATTATTGCCCATTCTAAAGGGGGAATTGACTGTAGATATGCAATCTCCATGCTGGGGGCAGAAGAATATGTTGCTTCTATTACAACAATTAATACACCTCACAGAGGATGTGAGTTTGCAGATTATCTGCTGTCTAAGCTTCCGACAAAACAAAAGGATAGGATAGCAGCTACATACAATGCAGCGTTAAAAAGGTTAGGAGATCACAAACCGGATTTTCTTGCAGCGGTAAGTGATTTGACGGCTTCTGCCTGTGAGGCAAGAAATAAAATAGTAAAGAATGCAGAGAGTGTTTATTATCAAAGCATCGGTTCAAAATTAAATACAGCTTCCAGTGGGAGATTTCCGCTTAACTTCTCCTATCGATTAGTCCGTTCTTTTGATGGACCAAATGACGGTCTGGTAGGAGAATCTTCTTTTCCTTGGGGAGAGACGCATCGTATTCTAACGGTAAAGGGAAGGCGTGGCATTTCACATGGAGATATGATTGACTTAAACCGTGAGAATGTTCCGGATTTTGACGTGCGGGAATTTTATGTTCAGCTTGTACAGGAATTAAAGAAAAAAGGGTTTTAAATAACAGGAGTTCTCTTTACGGTATCAATGATAGTTCTCTTTCATCTATTGTTGATATCAGGAAGGAAACTCCTGTTAAGTTATATGTGATGCTTATTTTTTCTGATAAGTTCTAATTGTGACAGTGCCGTCTTCCCTCTTAGTAAAACAATGCTGCTTCTTTAAGTACCAGTTCCTTATTTTCCTTCCATACTGTTGGAAACTGACTCTGGGGAACCGGACAGGTCGTCCTGCCAATTTCCAATGTAATACAAGGGATTTTCTTTTTGTATAAGAAATATTCCCTTGACTGGCAGCGGGAGGAGCTTGATCCGTAGAGTGAATAGCCGGTAATCTTATGTGCTGTCTGGTACATTTTCTGTGTCTTTTTCTTAACAGAAGAAGTGGCGGAATCAGCGCATTTTCCAAAAATAATAGAACCCATTGCATGATAGCTCACAACCCCGACTATCTTTCCCTGCTCGGAAATACCGTTTACCATGGCAATGATTGCTTTTGTCTCTTTTTCGCTGGCGGCTTTTGTACCCGTATAGCCGGAGGAACCCGCTTTTCCACTTTTTTTAAATTTATATCCCCAATTCTGATTCAAGTCTACGCCTCTCGCATTTGCCTTCCAGGTTGTAGCGTATCCCCCCATTTTTTTTAATTTCCTGCGGAGTGTTTTATTACGGATAGCATTAAATCCATACTGGCTGATTGCGGTACCATCAGGATTACATGATGGCACAATATGAACAGCGACCCTGTCAAACACCACAGCCGGCTTTTTCCCCGCAATTTCCTTATTATAATTTTGCAGATAATACTCTATCTGTTTCATGCACAAAAGGGTTGTCATATATTCTCTTGCATGCAGATTCGCAATTACGATTAAATGCTTTTTTGCCTCTGGATTTCCCAGCACAACCTCATAGAGATTCCTCTTATCCGCTGTTTCTCCAATTACGTTTACTTTACAATGCTTACCGTATCTGTTCTCAAGCTGCTTTAAATCCTCTACATATTCCTTATAATCATATTTTTGATGATTCGTTGCAACAATATTTTTCGCCTGCACACACACAGGATTCAGCATCAAAAAAATGGCGCATAAAAATATCATACCCAACCCTTTAACGATATGCCTGTGCCCTGCACGTTCCACAACCCTTCCGGTCTTTCTCGTATTGTCTCTACTCATATGTGTTATACTCTCCTTATTATTACGATTCTTAACAATATTGTAACATTTTATCCACTATTTGTCATTTGCTTTTTACATCATATATTTACAATTCACGCTATATAATTACCATTTGCGCCGATTTCTTGAATCCACAGTAAAAAAGATTATAATATAATAGTAAAAATAAACCAACGGAGGTAAAAAACTAATGAGAATGGTGCTTGCGCTCTGCCTGGCAGTAGTGATGTTATGCGGTGCTGCGACTGATGCACAGTCAGCTTATTCTTACACGGAACTCAATTCGAAGAAAAGGAAAAACTCAGTTACCGTGGATTTGCCGAAAGGAACCAATATACTTTACATTACGAACTATGGAATGAGCAAGGCAAAAGTGAAAATCAAGATTTTTGCAAAGGGAAATGTGCTAAAATCCGTAGCACAAACAATCTTGCTACGGAGCGTTGCCTTTATGAAAATGAGCGTTTCTTGTCATGGATTGCTGTGGACATTATCATTAAATCGGCAGCGAAAAGCTGACTTGATTTTTGGAGGATTACAAGATGGTAAAAAATGATGAAGTGAGAATGACTTTAGGAGAAAAACTAAAATCTGCACGAAAAAGTGCAGGACTGACACAGGAACAACTGGCAGAAAAGCTTTTGGTGTCACGGCAGGCAATTACAAAATGGGAAGCTGATAAAGGCATGCCCGACATAGGGAACATCAAACAGCTTTCTAAACTCCTTAATATCAGTATTGATTATCTTCTTGACAGCGGAGAAAATATTGATTTGTCTGTTATGAGAGAAGAAATCAATCTCGATGACTATACTTATACCCGAAAAATTAAGGGGAGATGGAACAAAAAGGCAGGCAAAAAGGATATGGTTGTAATGAAAAAGTATCCAAATGCTGAAATACATGGTCTCTTAGGTAAGCAGGTACTTACCAGAGGAGAGAAAATCACGGATAATGCAATAGGTTTTTTAACGGGTGCACCATTTGGAATACCAGAATTTCTTAACAGTATCAAAAATGTAGATAAAGAATTTTATCTTGTCAATAAATCGGACAAACAATTTTTTGTAATTGTAACCGATGAATTTATTGAAAGCAGGCAGCTTGCCGAAAAAATAACGGATAAGAAATTTGCGATTGGAAATTTTTCATTTGTTGACTGCGGTATCATTTCTGATTTTGAGGATAGCAAAAATGATAATTAATCATGAAAAACCATACAATGTGCAATGGATACTATGCCCCGTTTGCGGCAGTAAAACCAGACTAAGAATACGAGGGGTATAATTTAATCCTTGCAGAGTTTTTTGAGGAGCATCGTATGGAGGTTGTCAAAGTGGCAGCGCTGGACTTTACGTTTGAACGGAGAGAAAATCTGATAAGAAGGGACAGTCTTGGAGAGGGCATAAAAAGAGGAGAACAGAAAAAACTTATGTCATTGATTTGCCGCAAACTGCGGAAAGGAAAAACTCCTGAGGAGATTGGGGAAGACTTAGATGTCATCCTTCCGATTTGTGAGGCCGCTAGGTCTTTTGCCCTGGAGTATGATGAAGAGCAGACTGCGGAAAAATTTTTGGAAAAAATGCATAGATTTTTTTAAAGGTATCTTTGATTTCGGAATCAGATTTTAATGAAATATGACACCTCTAAAGTAGACATATTAAATAACTAAATTTACTTTAGAGGTATTTTTCATGTTGTTTTTGAAACTCCATAGAAATATAAAAAACTATTGACATATTATCAAAATGATAGTATGATAGCATCAGCAAGTAGATAATATCATAATGATAATAAGAAAAGGAGAGAGGTTTAATGAAGAAAACATTAATTGTAGTAGATATGCAAAAGGATTTTATTGATGGTTCTCTTGGAACAAAGGAAGCGGAGGCAATTCTAGAAAAGGTAAAGAATAAGATTGCCAGGTACAAAGAGCAGGGAGATGAGATTATTTTTACCAGAGATACACATCAGGAAGATTATCTTAATACGAATGAAGGCAGACACCTTCCTGTTGTACATTGCATAAAAGGAACGGACGGATGGAAGATTGCGGAGGGGTTAGAGGTTCCCGGTGCAATTTACATTGACAAACCAAGCTTCGGATATATGAACTGGAAGGATTACCATTTAGAAGAAGTGGAGCTGGTTGGACTTTGCACCGATATTTGTGTTGTGTCTAATGCATTGATTATTAAGGCGACATATCCGGAAATTAAAGTTACCGTAGATGCAAGGTGCTGTGCTGGTGTGACACCGGAAAGTCATAAGGCTGCATTGACTACGATGAAGATGTGTCAGGTTGAGGTAATAGAGTAAATCTCCTGTTGGGGGAGAATTTCGAATATATATTGAGGAGAGATCAGGATGATTAAATATAACGATAAACCGGTTGCAATCAATCATTTTCCGGATGGAACGATATTGATGAAGGAGAATGCTGCGTTAGGTCAAAAAGCGGAGATTATATGGCATTTTGAGAATAATGAGGAATTGGATCGATATATCAGGGAGGGAATCGAGCCGGAAGAATCAGTGAAAAACAGAATTGATGAAATGCATGCGAAGAACCTGTTTAAGTTAGAAGCAATGCCATGTTTTGAAATGGGAGGACAACATGAAACCGTATAAAATGAGTAAAGAAGAAAGGGAATATCTAAAGACTTATGATATAACAGCATTTGAGCGTCCCTCTATTGCGACAGATATTGTGGTGTTTTCTATTCTGAATGATGGAGAAAGGGAAAACATCAGGAAATTGCAAAAAAAGAGTTTAAAGGTATTGTTGATTAAACGTGCTTCCTTTCCGTATAAGGATAACTGGGCAATGCCGGGAGGATTTTGTGTTCCAGGAGAAGATGTAATAGATACCGCAAAACGGGAACTATATGAGGAAACGAATGTAAAGGATGCCTATTTAAAGCTGGTGGACGTATATGGAGAAGCAAAAAGGGACCCGAGAGGCTGGATTATTTCCAATACATTTATCGCATTAATAGATGGCGAAAAATGTGAATTGAGGGCTGGAACGGATGCGTGGGAAGCAAAGTGGTTTAGTGTGGATGTTGCAGCGGAGGTTACCCATAAGAATGTAAAAAATGATGAGGTTTTTGTCGAAACGGATTATGAGATTACATTTTCTAATGAGGAAAGCAATCTGATTTTGACTGCATTGTTAAAAGAGACAAAGGCTTTTCGCAAATATCATGAATCGGTTTGTTATGAGATTGTGGAAAGTGAAGGACTTGCATTTGACCATGGGAAAAATATTTTAACTGCATTGCTTCGTTTGAGAAATGACGTGGAACACGATTTAAGGATTGCATTTGATTTTATGCCGGAGAAGTTTACCCTTACCGGTTTGCAAAATGTATACGAATTGATTTTAGATAAAAAGTTGCTTACAGCAAATTTTAGGAGAAAAATATCAGACTATGTGATAGAGACGGATGAGGTGATAGAAGGGGAGGGTTTTCGCCCGGCCAAATTGTTTCAACGAAATGTAGAGGCATTTTATTCCTGTGGGTAATGAGCCGGGCAACCGTGCTTATATGGGTATTTGGCAAATCCTGCAAGGTATTTGACTAAGGAACTGTTCAAAAATAACTTTTAATATTGCTTTTCTTTTTCTTTGGGAGCACTATTTAAAAGTTATTTATTAACAGTTCCTAAAGAAAAGAGGAGTGGATGTATGGAGCAAATTTACAATGTTATAAAACGGGAGTTTACAGGTTGGAAGAAATGGCAGATATTTTGGATGATATTTGCAAATATAACAATTCTTGGAGTGTCAATTTATTTAGGAGATACACCGCTTAGCATCATTGCATCTTTGACGGGTGTTATCTGCGTAATTTTATGTGGAATGGGAAAAGTATCTAATTATTTTTTTGGAACTATTAATGTGGTGCTTTATGCCATTGTTGCGTGGTCCGCAAAATATTACGGAGATGTAATGCTGAATATACTTTATTATTTTCCGACAAATATAGTGGGATGGATTGTTTGGATAAAACACATTGACCAAGAGAGGAATGAAGTGTATAAAAAGCGTATGACGATAAAACAGGATATTCTGTTAGGAATCATTAGTGTAATTGGCGTGTTGGGATATAGTTACATATTAAAGCTGCTTGGCGGCAATCTTCCAATAATAGACAGCATGAGTACGGTTTTTTCTGTTATTGCACAGATTTTGATGATTAAGCGTTTTATGGAGCAGTGGATTATTTGGATTATTGTAGATGTTGTTTCTGTGATTATGTGGGTTGTCGCTTTTTTTACCGAAGGACAGAGTGTGGCAGTTCTCATGATGTGGTCTGTGTATCTTGCAAATGCGGTTATTATGTTTATAAAATGGCTGAAGGAATCAAAACAGGAGGCAGTGTAATAATCAAATAAGGCAGCTGGAACGGGTTACCAAAGGGAAGTAGATGAATTATACGGTAATGCTTCAGAAAAGAGGGATGTATGATAAACGAAAAGAAATATAAGGTTGGAATGTATGGTGGTGCCTTCAATCCATTGCATTTAGGTCATTTAGAATGCATAATCAAAGCGGCTGCTCAGTGTGAGGAATTGTATATTATAATTTCCTATTGCAAGCATGCAAATGATGTGGATGTAAAGGTCAAGATCCGCTGGGTGTATCAGCTCACGAAACATTTAGGTAATGTGAAGATTATTACACTAGAGGATAAATTGATGAATAAAGCAGATTATACGGAGAAGTATTGGCAGCAGGATTGTAAACAAGTGAAAGAACAGATTGGTAAGAAAATTGATGTTGTATTTTGCGGAAGCGATTATGACGAGAGCAGTTTCTGGAATCAGTGCTATGAAGAAAGTGAATTTATTGTTTTTCCGCGCAATCAATATAATTCCACAATGATTCGTAAAAATATTTATGCGCACTGGGACTGGATGCCGCAGATTGTGCGTTCTCATTTTGTAAAAAAGGTGTTGTTGATTGGAGGGGAGAGTGTTGGTAAATCTACACTTACCATCAATTTGGCAAATTACTATAATACGAATTATTTAGAAGAAGTAGGAAGGGATCTCTCAGAATTGTCGGGAACAGATGTCTATATGCTGTCTGAAGATTTTACCCGCATTTTGCTCGAGCATAAGGCAAAGGAAATGAGGTTATTGGCTGACAGCAATAAGGTTTTGTTTGAAGATACCGATTGTCTGATTACCCGCTTTTATATGGATTTTTTAGAAGATGAAAATGTTGAGAATAACGCCAAACTTGCAGAAGCTATTGCCCGATTAAATTCTTATGATTTGATTTTATTCTTGGAGCCGGATGTGGCATGGGTGCAGGATGGTGACCGAAGTGAAGTCATAGCGGCAGATCGGACAAAATACAGCAATCAGATTAAAGAATTTTATAAAAAGTATGGATTTGATTTTCAAGTGATTCGTGGAGATTATGTTTGTCGCTTTGAGCAAGCGGTGAAACTGGTGAATGAAATGTTATATTAAAAACAGGACGCTACCTTCCAATACGAAACAAAAGTTTAAAAATTTGAAGAATTGTGTGGATAGCAGATCATTGGAAAGATTATGAAGTAATTGATACATTAAATGGAGAAAAATTAGAACAGAGTATTAAATTTCTTTGCCTATACAGGAGGTGCGACTTGTGCTGCTGCAAAAGTAGGAGCACAGGTTACCTATGTGGATGCTTCTAAGGGAATGGTTACCTGAGCGAAGGAAAATGCACAGGTAACCGGGTTTTCGCATGCCCCAATCCGTTGGATTGGGGATGATTGCGTGAATATAGAGGAAAAAATTCATACATTTATATACTCTCTATCCAAATATCCAAAACATAACGGCACAGACAACCACTCCAAGGAAGCCACAGCCTATGAGAGTGTAATATAAAGTGTGTAAGTTACCGGTAACAAACTTACGCACTTTATTTTTGTTATAAGGTGCGGTAT
>JAIDHZ010000287.1 GCA_029052995.1 Lachnospiraceae bacterium
GATAATAAGTGGGTAATATATATGCATCTATCAAGACATGAAAGGAAAGGGAGCTAGAGCAATGGATAGTAAAGTAATGAATAAGTTAAGTTATGGACTTTTTGTATTGACAGCTAAAGATGGGGATAAGGATAATGGATGTATTATTAATACAGCATCCCAGGTTACAACGTCTCCAAACCGCATCATTATCACAGTGAATAAAGATAATTATACACATGATATGATTATGAAAACAAAGGAATTTAATGTTTCTATTTTAGATGAAAGTGTTGCCTTTGATACTTTTAAGCAGTTTGGATTCCAGAGTGGAAGAGATACCGATAAGTTTGTAGAGATAACCTTTGAAAGGGCAGAGAACGGAATCGCTTATCTTACAAATGAGTGTAACGGATATATTTCCGGTAAAGTTGTAGAGATAGTCGATTTGGGAACGCATACTTTGTTCATTGCTGATGTGACAGGAGGAACTGTATTGTCGGAGAATGATTCTGCAACCTATGCTTACTATCATGCAAATATTAAACCTTCTAAAAAGCCATCGGAGAAAAAAGGATATATTTGTACTGTGTGTGGATATATTTATGAAGGAGATTCCCTGCCGGAAGATTTTATATGTCCAATCTGTAAACATGGTGCAGAGGATTTTAAACCATTATAAAACGCAAAATAAGCTGCCGCAAAATACAAATCTGATATTGTAAATGTGGCAGCCATTTTTATTTCTGTGGACAACGAGCCGAGTGGAATACTTGCATGGATATTTGGTGATTGCTGCTTGGAGTGGGATTGTTGATTTACGCAGAAGAAATAAGTCAGGTGATAAAATGATTCGAAATCGGGAAAAACATTTTTAAAAGGTCTGTTTTATTTGATTTCTATCTGTTTCTACAATATATGCCATAGCAAAGCACCTCCAATATCCAATATCGTATTTTTATAACATATGTCATGATTGTTAGACAGTCTGACGTACGGTGGTGTGGGAGGTTGGTAGATAAAATAATTATCTGCCTCCTACCCGATTGTTAGGGCTTGAGCATGTTTATCTGCATTTCACGTTTATAAAAACCCTTAATATGGCTGCATTCCTGTTTCATTTTGATAATTCTAATATGGCATAAATGCAGGACGAGAATTCGAGAAATTATTGTATTAGACAAAATGATGGTAGACAGAAATATATTTTTGGCAAAAATCACAAAAAACCTCTAGCGTTTTTCTTGTTTATGATATATAATGTTTAATGATCCCTCAAATAGTTGAGAGATTTTAAGAAAAATGCATAGGTGACAAAGAAAAATGTTTGATTACTTATGCAAAAATTGCAAGGGTCGGATACATTATTAAGGTATATGACATTTGCATGGAGAATTATGGTCAATATGATCAAGAAAGGGAGGATTAGTGTATGAGACACAAAGAAAAAAGAGTTACATGCAGACACGGTATGAGATGGGCAAAAAAAGCAACAGCATGGGTTTTGACTGCGACAATGCTGCTAACACTGCCAACGACATTGCCACAGGCATCAATTCATGCGCATGCCGAAGGAGGGGACATTAGTACCCAATTAACGGATTTGGTGCAGGTGAAGATTGGTGACAAGACAGAGACGATGAAACTGTATAATAAGGGTGTATATGAGTGTGCCGTGGAGTTAGAAAAAGGGGAAACCGAAGCTAAGTTATTGATTAACGGAGAAGAGGTTTCAGGTGCAACAGATACTGTTAATCTTACAGAAGATAAAAAAGTGTATTTCCGTTTGGCAAAAGGTAATTTTACTGATTCTGAAGATAATGATTTTGTGAAATCAGCAGCGTTGGTTGGTAATTTTAACGGATTGGAGTTTGTTAATACAGACGACAGAGCAGATGTTGAACTTGTTTCTGTTACATCTTCACAGGCAAAAGCGGAAGATGATACTCCGGAGAATGTAAATGCTTCTTTGGCACCGGCAGATGCTGAGGAAATCATTGAGGAAGGAGATATAGAAGAAGCTTCAGAGAGTGTGGATATTAAAGAGGCTTCTGAAGATGTTGCTTCTGAGAACACTGATATCGAAAAAACAGTAGAGGATGAGAACACTGAAGAATTTATAGAGACTGAGAATATTGAGGAAGTTACAGAGGAAGTTGATGAGAACACTGCTTTAATGGCTGAGGGCGTAACTTCAGACGAATCCAAAAGATACGATATTGCAGCATGGAATCCGGCTGACAAGAATGCAGAGCTGGATTATCTCGGAGGTGGATTATTCCAAAGAACTTTCTATTTTAAAGAATTAGCGGAAGAACTGGAGATTGCAGATGGTGGATATAAAGCTGCTGCAAATGATGGATGGGATGTAAGCTGGGGGGATGGAGATGGCAATGTTGCTCTGACAATTCCGGCGGGTACATCTGAAATGACCGTATTTGTTGATACGGTAAATGGAGTTGTATATGACTCTATCCGTTCTGAAGCCAATAAGGTAACGGGAGACGAATACAAGTTAGAACCATTTAAGGGTACGGTATCCCTAATCGGAACTGTAAGAGGTGGAAATGACGATTGGACACCGGAAAAGAAAGGATATGAATTTACTCAGATTACAGATTCCTTATACATATATCAGGACTTATACAGTGGAAGCTCTGAGTATAAGACTGTATTTGATTATTCTAAATGGGCTGACGGAGATAACAACAAATTAAGTGTAACAGCAGATAATACCTATGTTATCTTCTTGTTTGATGCAAAGGAGAGCAAAGTATACGACAGCATCAAAGACACCGATAAAATCGGAGAACTGTTAGGAATGGAAACCACACCTCCGGAAAACAAGGTTGTTTATAACGGAAATGACACGGTTCAGTTTGTGTGTGCGGCAGGGAAAGAGGCTAAGAGTGTATTTTTAGTGTATGGCGTATATAACGGAACGGAAATTAAGGATGAGCAGAAAGTTTTACTGCAGGGTAAGAGCAACGGAACTTTTACATCGGACAATCTTTATTTTGGAGATGATGAGGCCAATATTGCATATTATTATGTAATCGATGATAAGGATGTATTAGACACTAAAAATGAGGATAAGCTTAATATCAATGGCAAAGAATACTCATCATATACAAAGTCTAAATTTAGCGGAAGAAAGGTATCTATGCCTGGAACTGTTAATGGAAACGGCTGGAATCCTTCTAGAGAATCAGAAATGATGGAATATAAGGGCAATGGAAAGTATGAATTGACGGTTAAGGATGTCGGACCGGCAAATTATGAATATAAAATTGCCATCGATGGTTCATGGGATGAGAATTACGGTAAAGATGGTATAGAGCATGGTGCTAATATCAGTCTTGTTGTTTCAAAGACACAGGATGTTAAATTTACCTATAATGATATAAGCCATTTGGTTGTTAATAGTGTAGATTATATTTTTGCAGATGTTACATTAACAGGTAAAGCGGTTCCTGGTGGAAGCATTGATTTAACAGATGAATTGCTGAGGGGAATCTATAGTGCATCTTTGGATTTGAAAGCTGGAACATATGGTGATTTTGTATGTCACTATGACGGCAAGAATTACCCTATTTCAGAGTTTACATTAAAAAATGACAAAACAGTTAACTTCTATTTTGACCCGGTTACAGAGATTTGTTATAGTGATGCATCTGATGAACCC
>JAIDHZ010000288.1:0-1136 GCA_029052995.1 Lachnospiraceae bacterium
GTACATATAATAAATAATAATTGATGATTTGCCAGTATTCCCCATGCGGCTCCTGGATTTTGTATATAATGTATTTCAAATATATTATTAATAACCGGAATGGAATCATATAATGTCATATTATTAATTATAATATACTTTGTAAATTGGTCAAGGAATACCAGTAAAACAAAAGAAATGATTGCAGGAAATAACTTGCCTGCAATCAAATTATGATTCTCATTCTTAGTAGTATATTTCGATTTCATATAAATATCAGGCGATAATATAAACATATGTTATCGCACTCTCCTATTATATTATAAATATTTAATTTATGCGCTAGTATTACAACAAGGTTATTGACTAACAAGTGTCAGAGGCACTTGTTAGTCAATGTTTGGTGCATAGCATAACGTATATATTAAAATGGTATCTGAATAAATACGCTAATTATAGAAAATGAAATCCGGGATCATCATCATCATCATTACCAATAAGATTAGATTTACGAACATTATCTTCTACATCTCCAACTAAAACATCCTCATCATTTTTTAAAGAATCGTTTTCAGCAAATGCCAATGAATCAAATATACCCGGATTAGGTAAAATAGTAGGAATATCTTCTTCGGCATTATCATTGCCAACAATAAAATCAAACCCATCAGAATAATTGTCTTCAGAATCAAGCATGGTAGATTTGTTTACTCTATCCTCCACTTCACCGGAATAAGTTTCTTCACCATATACTTCTTCATTAGACAATTCAACGGCAGATGTATCTTCAGACACAAAATCAAATCCATCTGAGTAATTGTCTTCTGAATCTAACATAGTTGACTTGTTAACCTTATCTTCTACCTCACCGTAAACTGTATCGACATCTTTAATATCATCTTTAACTGATTGATCATTCTCTGCAAAATCAAATCTAAAAGAATTATTATCCTCATAATCAAACATAATAGACTCATCTATTATATTATTACCCACACCCGAACTCGGTTCATGTACCGGCTTTGGCTGCGGAACAGGCTGCGGTTTAGGTGTAGGCTTTGGCTGTGGCACAGGCTGCGGTTTAGATGGAGCTATTGGGTGCGGAAATGGCTTCTGATTAGGTGTAGGAATGTCTCTTATAGAGATCTCCGAGCGCA
>JAIDHZ010000288.1:1146-2088 GCA_029052995.1 Lachnospiraceae bacterium
CTTCTGTTGATTTTATCGTTTTTTCTGCTCCACCTTATGCGGTTAAGGTGTCGGCTGTGACTGTGGAACAGGCTGCGGTTCCGGTACAGGCTTGGATTGTGGAATGGGCTGTGGCTCCGATACCGGCTTTGACTGTGGCACAGGTTTGGGTTGTGATGTTGTGCTTTTAACATTAAATCCTGATTTTTGATTTGTTGTCTTCTTAACAGAATCAGAACGGTTTGATGTAAAGCCTTTTCCGGTTTGACTACTGAAACGGCCACCATTTGCAGCACTTGCAAACGGATCCATATTAAGGGAGGTTTGATTGCTAGTGGAAGCCTGATTAGTATGCTCAAAACGATCATCCATAGAACCACTACCGACATAACCACCGCTTAAGCCCCCATTCAAGCCATTAAGGGAAGACCCTTCACCAAAACCAAATTCAGATGAATTCTTGTTTTTATAACTGCTTTCAAAATCATCACCTAAATCAATTTCCTCAATTTCGTGATTAACGAGTTTTATCTGCTGTTCTAATGAATTCAAATATTGCTCCTTAAACCTGACATAAAGCTTTTGCAAACGGTCAATTTCATTTTTTGTTTCTAACAGCTCCTGCTTTGTACCTTCCAAAATGGCTTCTGCCTTCTTTTCTGCTTCGTTCTCAATCTGTTTTGCCTTGTCCTTTGCAGCATTAATTATTTCTTCAGCAGTTATCTCCGAGAGTGTTAATGCCTTTTGTACTGTATCTTCTTTCGTCCTGTAATTCTGCAGGCTTTCATTCAGCGTTGCAACTTTATCTTTTAATTCGACATTTGAACTATATAATGCTGCATAATCATTAGATAGAACACTCATAAAAATTTCTACTTCTTTCTTATCAAAACCAATACCGCCCTTAAAGGTTTTGTTTTGTATATCTATCGGTGTTAACATACTTTTTCCTCCCTTATACAT
>JAIDHZ010000289.1 GCA_029052995.1 Lachnospiraceae bacterium
GAGAATAAGATAAACACATAATCACAAAGAAAGTACAGCCCAAAGAAATACCATATAAAATATACTTAAGCACTAAATTAACAGTATGTTTCATTCTAATCCCAACCTTTCTTTGAAATTTTTGCGAAAACTTCTGGAAATATAATCCGTGACACCGTTTTTCATTACCAGCTCCATCGTTCCATTGAAACCTGCTTCTACATGATCGATTTGGTTGATATTGGCAATCGCTGATTTTGAAATACGCACAAAATAAATACTAAGTATGTTTTCCAATTCGTATAAGGGTTTATCTAATGTATATCTGTTTTTTAGTTTATCGTAACAGACAATTTCCCTGCCTTCAGTACGTACTAATGATATATCTTCCGGTTTGATAAAATAAGTTTTTTTGTCTTTTGCTGCAATCAATGTCAAAGAATTTGCATTTTCTTTTTCCAGCATAGAAATAATTTCCGCAATCGTCTCTGTCATTTTGTTTATGTGGAGGACTGCATATGGCTCTTTATAATCTGCGCTGATTTTGCATTCAACTTTCATAGATGTATCTCATCCTTCCTCAATTATTACATCACAAGTATAGCTTGTTCAATAATACTAAGTATTATATCATAACAAAATGGCAAATGCGTGCATTTCAATCATGAAATTCTACCGCTTATACATCACAGACTGCCACTCCCCCCAAGTCTATTGTTTACTTTTTAAACCCATTATAAAATAACAATGCTATGAAAAAGCAATAGCATGAAAAATAGGAGGAATCATTATGTCACAGACAATTGTACAAGTGGAAAATCTGAATCTGACATATAAAAGCTTACATGCGGTTCAGAATGTTTCGTTCTCCGTGAAATCGGGAGAAATTATGGCTGTTATTGGGCAAAACGGCTCTGGAAAGACTTCTACTGTTGAATGTATAGAGGGCTTGCGAAAGCCGGACAGCGGTTTGATTCATGTTTTTGGAAAAGATCCCTGGCTGCACCGCAGCAAAGTATATAAGGAAATGGGCGTCCAACTGCAAGAAGCTGAATATCCTTCGAAAATCAGAGTAGAGGAACAATGCAGATTGTTTGCTTCTTTTTATGAAAGACCAGCCGATTGGGATTTATTATTGACACAGATGGGGCTTGATGAAAAAAGAAAACGCCCGATTCACAAACTGTCTGGAGGAGAGAAACAACGGTTATCCGTTCTGCTTTCCCTTATGGGCCGTCCGAAGCTTTTAGTGTTGGATGAATTAACGACAGGGCTTGATCCTGAGGTAAGACACAATATGTGGATTAGCTTTGAGAATATAAGGAAAAGCGGCGTAGCTATTATTATGGTTTCCCACTATCTGGATGAGGTAGAAGCCCTTGCAGACAAAATCCTCTATTTAGAAAAGGGGAAACAACAATTCTTTGGAACGCAGCAGGAATTTCGGGAATATGTAAAAAAACGGATTCCCCAAGATGAATGGGAAGATAACTTGTCATTAGAAAAACTTTACTTGATGATTGCGCCAAAAACAACAGGGCTTACAATGGAGGGAATTTTATGAAAGGGTTTGCTGTTATATTAAAAATGGAATTACAATTGTTTATACGAGATTTTTTCGGCTTTTTCTTTGCGCTTGTGTTTCCTGTGTTAATGCTCCTTTTATTTGGAGGTATCTATGGGAATACACCGATTTATTATGGAGCAGACGTTAAAATGATGGATATTTCTGTGCCGGCATATTCTGTCATGGTAATAGGGGTTACTGGTTTAATGTCTTTACCTTTGACATTATCAGGTTATAAAGAGAAGAAAATTTATAAGAGATTTGACGCTACACCGGTTGGAAAGAAAAGTATCATATTAGCACAAGTATTCACCAATCTCATCATGACACTTATAGGGATTGTAATTTTGTTAGTTGTCGGAACACTTCTTTATCAAATACAGATTAAAGGTGCTTTTATCTCCATCTGCGTAAGCGTATTGCTTTCAATAGCCGCTATGTTTTCCATGGGTTTTCTTTTCACGGCTATCGGTAGTGACTTAAAAAGTACCTCTCTGCTTTGTTATCTTTTTTATTTTATTATGCTGTTCCTGTCTGGTGCGACAATGCCGGATATGCTGTTCCCTGATACTATAAAAAAAATCTCTGATTTTTTGCCAATGACTTATGCGGTTGATTTAATGCAAGGAGTTTTTGCTGGGGATAGCTTTAGTAAACATGGAACGGAATTACTTATTCTGGGTTCAGTGACGGTGATATGCACTGTTGTCGGAGCTGTTTTATACAGAAGAAAGGACTGGACTTAAAAAATGGAGAAATGGAGAAGATGAATGAAGTAATTGAGAAAATCGTAGTCCGCCAGTGGAGGAAGGAGGAGAACGGTAAAAAGGTATGGAACTTTGAGATTTATTATCGTTTTGTGGGCAGAATTGACTGAAATAAAGAAACTATGGGGAATGTGCCTCTTGCGGCAGTTCCCCGAAGAATTATCTTTAAGTAAGGTAAAGGGGATTTGAAATTTGAACAAGTCAAATACTGATTGTAGCTAAATATTCTGCTATACCGTCTTCATCATTACTCCTAATTACCAAATCGGCCTGTTCTCTGACCTCACTGATAGCGTTTCCCATAGCAATACCTGTCCCACACAAGTTAAGCATACCGATGTCTGCATAATCATCTCCAAAAGCTATTATCTCTTCTGCACTTATTCCGCATACAGAACATAATTCCTTAATCGCCTGCTCTTTTGTTGCCGTTTTTTGCGTAAATTTATACCAATATCCATCCGAAAAACGTATACAGTCACACCAATCCAATAACTTTGAGAGCCGCATTGCCTGACTGTCCTCAAAAATCTCTACACACATTTTTAAGGAACTTTCCTCAAAATCCGTAAAATCCGTATAAATACTATCTCCCCAGCTATGGTCTTGTTTCTTCGGGTCAATCTTATAATTCCAATAATGGGAATCTACTGTATCAATCGTTATCTCACAATCTACACCACATACTTCTCTGGCAAATGCAATCATCTGCCTTGTTTCCTCTTTGGAAAACTCAGCCTTGTATATATATTTGCCATTATATTTTACCAACGCCCCGCCGCTGGCAATCAATACATCCGGCTGTAATTCCTCTATAAAAGATAATGCATTTTGTTCCCCTCTGGATGTAGACACCCCGATTAAGATTCCTTTCTCCCGGCATTCATGTAATGCTTTCAATGTCACTTCTGAAATGGTCTTATCACTGCGGAGCAATGTTCCATCCAAATCAAATAAAAGCAGTTTGCAATTTTCCATTTATCCACCTCCAAAAATAAATTCTTTTGGTAATTTTCCATCTGATGAAATATCACAATTTTCGTTTTGTTCATTTTCCCTATAAATGGGAAGTTATAGATTTATTCCTTTATAAATGCTTTATCTGTTTCAGGAACTCCGGTTTCGTCAGATACATACCGTTCT
>JAIDHZ010000029.1 GCA_029052995.1 Lachnospiraceae bacterium
GTATTAGACCAGATGATATGATAGTGGATGGGAGGCTTTTTGAAAAAGGCTGTGAAGATAACGGCTATAAGGTTCTTCCTATTTTTAATCGTCATACTTTTGTACTGGATTCTTTGAAACGCCCAGATGATGCACCCAAACATAATGATCCCTTTGACCGTCTTTTGATTTGCCAGTCCAAAACAGAAGGAATGAAATTCCTTACACATGATTCATTGCTTTCCGCTTATGATGAAGAATGTATCATATATGTTTGAGAGGAAGAAATTGAGAGGGCTGAAAATGCATTGTATGCAAACGTATGATGCTTTTTGATAATAGCAAAAAACAACAGAGTATTCCATAAAATGATGTGGGATACCCTTATTTTTATGCAAAAAAACAAAAGGAAGGAGACCTTTATGTGTGATTCTTAACAGTTCCTAAGGTATTGCATTTGAAATTTATAGGTATGAATTCGTGGGACAAACCTGTTTATACAGAAGAAAAAAGAATTTAAGGATCCGGATTATATATGCTGCTCCGGCTATGGCAGATCCCGGAGTAAAAGCTTTCATTGGAAGCATTATAAGAAACTGCTTTCATATGACGGTCTTCCGGATATATGCTGGCACAACCTTAGAAGCACCTTCTGTATTTTGCTCCTAAAGAATGACTTTAATCCAAAAGCAGTATCGAAGCTGATGGGACATGCAAAGGAGAACATCACAATGGATGTTTATGGCGACAACCAGGGCATTATAGCCGGCTGCGTGCCAGAGATTGCCGATTTCATGGATGATGTGTTGCCCGGACAGGAAGCAGACGATGAATTTAAGGAAGAACTTTTGGATATTGTGGTAGATACAAGTGGATATTTGGTTGAAGCATCTTAAAAAATGTTATATTGTATCATTCACAAAGATAGATAAAAAGAACAAATGTTTGTAAGATGGTGGACAACTATGTTAATGTGTGCTATACTAAAAAACAGTTTTGTTCCATTTTGTCCATGCTGTGATACATGGGGTTGTGGAGTAAGAAAGCCACAAAAAGGTTACGCTCATTCGTCCAGAAGGTGTTTCTAGCGAAAAGTGGAAATGCACATGGACGAATTTCTGGCGAATAGGCGAACTTTTTTACTACGACTTTTGGAGGTGGTATTTGTGCAAAATGCACAAAATATATTTAAACTTCATTCAGAATACAAGCCAACCGGTGACCAGCCCCAGGCGATAGAAGCCCTAGTAAAAGGCTTTCAGGAAGGCAACCAGTTCCAGACACTTTTGGGTGTCACTGGTTCCGGTAAAACCTTTACGATGGCAAATGTCATCCAGCAATTAAATAAACCAACGCTTGTCATAGCGCATAATAAAACACTTGCAGCCCAATTATACAGCGAATTTAAGGAATTCTTCCCTGAAAACGCAGTAGAATATTTTGTGTCCTACTACGACTACTACCAGCCCGAGGCCTATGTCCCATCCACGGATACCTATATTGAGAAGGATTCCTCCATCAATGATGAGATTGATAAGCTGCGCCATTCTGCAACAGCGGCATTGATCGAACGCCGTGATGTGATTGTCATTTCTTCCGTGTCTTGTATTTATGGTATAGGTTCGCCGGAGGATTATGCTGAGATGATGCTGACGCTTCGGGTCGGGATGACATATGAATGGAAGAAATTAATCACGGATTTGATTGACATACAATATGAGAGAAATGAAATGGATTTTAAACGGGGAACATTCCGGGTGCACGGGGACGTGTTGGAGATTTTACCGATATCCACCTTTGAGGATGCAATCCGGGTGGAATTTTTCGGAGATGAGATTGACCGTATGGTTGAGTTTGACCCACTTACAGGGGAGGTTAAGCGAGGGATTAACTGTGCATTTATTTTTCCAGCGTCCCACTATGTGGTGGCACAGGATAAGATTGAAAGGGCAATTGTGGAAATTGAGGAGGAGCTGGAACAGCAGGTGGCGTACTTTAAGCAAAATGATAAGCTGCTTGAGGCACAGCGCATCAGTGAGCGGACACATTTTGACATGGAGATGTTAAGAGAGACAGGGTTTTGTTCCGGTGTTGAGAATTATTCAAGACCATTGGCGGGACTTGAACCGGGTGCCACCCCTAATACATTGCTGGAATTTTTTAAGGATGATTTTTTGATTATTATAGACGAATCCCATATGACTGTTCCACAGATTCGTGGCATGTATGCGGGAGACCGCTCAAGAAAACAGACATTGGTGGACTTTGGTTTTCGCCTGCCCTCCGCCATGGATAACCGTCCTCTACGGTTTGATGAATTTGAGGAAAAGATAGACCAGGTTATGTTTGTGTCGGCTACTCCCTCGGACTATGAGGCGGAGCACGAGCTATTGCGGACAGAACAGATTATCCGCCCCACTGGTCTGTTAGATCCGGTAATTGAGGTGAAACCGGTGGCAGGACAGGTGGATGATTTGCTTTCCGAGGCAAATAAGGAGGTTGAAAAGGGGCATAAGGTACTTGTTACTACCCTTACAAAACGCATGGCAGAGGACTTAACGGATTATCTGCGGGAGCACGGTGTAAAGGTTAAGTATCTGCATTCGGATATTGATACATTAGAGAGGATTGAAATTGTCAGGGATCTTCGCATGGGTGTATTTGACGTGCTGGTGGGTATTAATCTGCTTCGGGAGGGTTTGGATATTCCCGAGATTACATTAGTGGCAATTTTGGATGCAGATAAGGAAGGATTTCTGCGTTCAGAAACTTCTCTGGTACAGACAATAGGACGTGCCGCCCGTAACAGCGAAGGGCGGGTAATCATGTATGCAGATACTATAACGGATTCTATGAGGCATGCTATTGATGAAACTAACCGCCGCCGAAAAATTCAGGATGATTATAATAAGGAGCACGGTATTACACCTACAACAATTCAGAAGTCTGTACGAGATTTGATTACCACTGCTACCGGTGAAGATATTGAGGCTTTAAATGCGGCATACCATGAAAAAGATGTTGAATCCATGACAAAGAAGGAATTGCAAGAGGAGATTAAGAAGTTTACGAAGAAAATGGAAACGGCGGCTGCAGAGCTTAACTTTGAAATGGCAGCAGAATACCGTGACAGGCTTAAAGAACTGAAAGTTACATTACGGGATTATGATTTGCAATAATGATTTTGTAAAGAGTGATAATAATAAGCAGTACACTGATTGAATGTATAATAGTTTGTATGTGAAGGAGTCGGCTTGGGCCGGCTTTTTTTCTATTTCGAAATGCTGTTTATAAATTTTCTTGACAGCAGATATATATAAAGCTATAATTGTGTATAAAATATATATACAATTATAGCTTTTGGTATTATACAGCCATGCAGAGCCAAATAGATATGTAAGTATGTTTTTCCGGCCCGCTGCTCGCAGGAATAAACCGTAATGTGAGGTGAGAAAATGAATATTATTATCAGTAATTCGGATAAAACACCGATTTACGAACAGATTATCCGGCAGATTAAGGATATGATTCTTAATGGGACACTACAGGAGGGTGATGCCCTTCCGTCAATGCGATTTCTGGCAAAGGAGCTTCGCATAAGTATGATTACGACCAAACGTGCTTATGAGGAACTGGAAAGGGAAGGTTTTATTGAATCCTATGTGGGAAAGGGAAGCTTTGTGAAACGTGCAAATCAGGAGCTGATTTTAGAGAAGAACCGTAAGGAAATGGAGGAGGCTCTTGAGACAGCTGTGGAGAAGGCGAAGCATTCAGGAGTGAGCCTTGCAGACCTTACAGAGATTATGCATATGATTTATGAGGAGGGCTAGTGTGCTGACCCGCTGATGATTAGGCAAACCTACTTGTTTATTTGTCTATCTGCTGCATTGGATTTTCTAGCCGTAGCCACCGCTACGCCGTCGAAAATCCGCCTTGCAGATGGACAAATATCCTGTGTAGCTTTACCAAATATCAATGTGTCAGTACACTAGTGTACTGTAATTAACCGGATTTTGCACCATGTTTAAGGAAAATATTTTTAATGATTTGAGAAGGAGAAGAGGTAATATGCAGAAAAAAAGACAATATGAAAATGCTATAGAAATTAAAAATTTATGCAAGCAGTATGACGGTTTTGCCCTGAAGAATGTGGAATTTTTTGTGCCCAAGGGCTGTATTATGGGTTTTATCGGTCAAAATGGTGCCGGAAAGACCACTACAATACGTGCGATACTTAATATGTTAAATCTGGACAGTGGAGATATCCATATACTGGGGTATGATTATAGAGAAGAAGAACAGCAGGCAAAGGAGGATATTGGTGTAGTTTTTGATGAGATGGGATTTCACAAGGTGCTGTCTCCGATACAGCTTAATAAAATGTTTCGCGGCATTTATAAAAACTGGGAGGAGAAAACTTTTTTTGACTGTTTAGAGAGGTTCGGGCTGCCTGCCCGTAAGAAGGTTGGGAAATTTTCCCGTGGTATGCAGATGAAATTACAGATTGCTGTGGCATTATCCCACCGTGCAAGGCTGCTGATTATGGACGAGCCAACGAGCGGCCTCGACCCTGTTGTGCGAAATGAGATATTGGATGCATTTTTAGGGTTTGTGGAGGATGAGGATCATTCTATACTGCTTTCTTCCCATATTACCAGTGATTTAGAAAGGATTGCGGATTATATTACATTTATCCATCAGGGAAAAATCTTGTTATCGGACGAGCGCATTACTATACTGGAAAACCATGGTCTGCTAAAATGCAGCAGGGAGGATGCGGGAATTGTGGATGAAAGCAGCATTGTGGGAAAAAGGTTGTCCCGGTTCGGAGCAGAGCTGCTGGTGAAGGATAAGGAGCAGTGTAAACGGAAGTATCCCAAGCTGCTGCTTGAGGATGTAAATCTGGAGGAAATTATGTTGTTTTATGTGGATGGCATGAGGGGGAGTGGAAAATGAAGGGCTTGCTGTTAAAGAATGTAATGACACAACGAAAATCAATCATTACCAGCATACTGTTCTGTTTTGGTATGGGAGGCTTTTTTATTCTTGTTATGTTAAGTGTCTATTATGGAAATTTCCATGAAATGCTTACGGAACAGGATTTTTGGAGTGAAGTATTTATTAGGAGAACGGCTTATGTACTGGCATTTACGCTGGCAGTTTTAAGCAGCAGCATCGCCGGAATGGCCGGGGTTTTTCGGGAGGATATGGCTGCAGACTTTGGTAAGGTGGCAGTTTCCCTTCCGGTCAGCATTTCAAGGCGGACTATGTCAGTATATGTATTTTATATGGGATTTTTATTGTTGGTGTTTGTCTGCAATCTGGTTGTTCACCCGCTGTTTTATAAGGCGGCAAAGGTGGAAATTACCGGTAAAATGTTCGTGCTTATTCTTGCAGGGTTTGCCATTAATTTGTTTATAAATTTGATAGACGTGCCGCTCATTTACCGGTTTGGTGTGCGCACAGCATTCGTGGTGAATCTGGCACTGATAATTGTCTGCGGTATCGGCAGTCTGCGATTTTTGGCAGAAGCGGCGGATACGTCTTTGCAGCCGGAAGAGCTTGTCAGGAGCGTAGACCGGCTTATAAATGGATTTGCGTTAAGTGTTCCGGGGTTATTGTTTGCAGGGGTTCCGTTATCCTTTGCAGCATCCTGCAGTATTCAGAAAAGGGGGCGAAATCAGGTATGGTAGGACATCTTTATAAGGATTTCCGGGTAGGGAGTTTTGTGCTCGGATATGTTGGAATAGCGTTTCTTTTTATGATATGGATATCAGTCAATGAAATGATGAATGGCGGGACATTTTTGGAGGTGGCATCCCTAAACCTGTTAGGTATCTTTGTTTTAAATATGCTTTTACCGATTCTTGGTATGTGCCTCTCCTATGAAAATGATGAGGGAACAAAGTGGATTGCTTATGCCATCAGCCTTCCGGGCGGTATTGCAGGCTATGTAAAGTCAAAGTTTTTATTTCCGGTAATATTGATGCTTGCCGGGGCATTGTTCAGCCATGTGTATGCCTGTATATTTGACCGTATTGCAGGGGAAGCGTTGATGACTTCCTTAGATTTCTGGGTGATTTTAATGTCTGCCGGAGTGGGCATGCTGATTTGTGCATTTTACTATCCATTTGTATTTCGGTTTGGTTTGCAAAAAGGTAATGTGTTTGGTACTGTGCTCTTATTTTGCGGTATTTTGGCAGGTTACATTTATATAATGTTTGGGGACTTATCCATATGGAAACGGGAAGATATGCCGGAATATATCATGAGGTGGATAGGCGGACATATTCATTATATCAAAATAATTACCTGTGCCTCATTTCTTTTGGGTATTGCGGCAATACTGCTTTCTTACCGAATTGTGATAAAAATTTTCCGGAAAGGGGCGGCACTTACCGGATAAACGCTTAAAAAGATGCAGGAGAAAAGTTCTTTTAGTTACATTTTGTGCCAATATAAAGTGATTGTGATTGCCTGAATGAAAATAGGGAAAAAATAGATAAAATTGATGTATTATCAAAAAATGTTTTTTATGCAACCGCTTTTTAGGAGGTAAAGTATGCCAGTGATTTTAATTGTGGATGATGAAACGGAAATCAGGGAAATGTTAAAACAGTTTTTTACATTAGAGGGATATATGGTATATACGGCAAAGGACGGAAAAGAGGCATTAGAGAAGATAGGCAGCCTTGGGAAAAACAGGGATTTTTT
>JAIDHZ010000290.1 GCA_029052995.1 Lachnospiraceae bacterium
GCCCGCTCTCCTTCCGGCAAAGCATAAATATCATCTACTGTATAGTTGTCTTCCTTTCTCAATGCATCCATCCTTCACACCTCCGTTCTTAATCTTATTATAGGAAATATTCACAATAAATACAACCATTTTCCATCATATGAATAACTTCCTTATCTTTTATTCTTGCATACATTTTACAAGGACTCACAAAAGTTTTATATTTCACTTCCATCTTTAAAAGGCAGTCCCTCCAAAATACCTCCTTATAACACGCTCCAAAATATACTCAAACGTAATCTTCCTTCGTCCTTCATTGGCATAAATCGGAAGTATTTTATAAACCTTATCATCTATCTTAATCGTGAGCTCTCCCACTGTCTCCTGCCGTTTTACCGGGGCATTTAAGACATTAGGAAGCTTCACATCATATGTAATGTTTTCCCCATCCCTGACTAACAGGGAAACAGACTCTGCCACATAAGGGGTAATAGGCTCATTTTCTATGCTGTCGGTTACTGGAATAGCCTGAAATGTTGTATCTTTTGTAATAATTTCTTTTAAATTATAGTTATTTACGCCATAATCCATCAGCTTTTTTGTATCATTCCATTTATAACTTTTATTCGGCGGCCATCCACTGGCAAGCACGACACTGACAAAGGTTTTATCCTCCCTTCTCACTGCCCCTACAAAGCAATAGCCTGCGTTTCCTGTAAATCCTGTTTTAATGCCAATTGCACCATTATAAGAGGTTAAAAAACGGTCCTTATTATTGACCGTAAAGGCTCTGCCGTTTGTCTGCTCGTGAAAACTATAAGACGGAGTTCCCACTATTTTCAAAAAATCAGGATTTTCTATGGCATAGCTGGCAATCAGTGCCAAATCGTAGGCAGTAGTATAATGTTCCTTTGCATCAAGCCCGTTTGGTGTCACAAAATTGGTCTGGTTAGCGCCTAATTCCTTTGCTTTTTCATTCATTAACGCTGCAAAGCCTTCCACACTTCCGCCGATATGCTCCGCAATGGCAACTGCGGTGTCATTATGGGATTCTAACATCAACGAATAAAGCAGATCCACCAGACGGTACTGTTCCCCCTCCCTGATGTTAAGCTGAACATCAGGCATGGAGGCAGCATATTTTGAAACGTTAACAAGGTCATCCATCTTGCCGTTTTCAAGGGCAATAATCAGTGTCATAATCTTGGTTGTACTTGCCATTGGCGCACAGGTATATCCATCCTTTTCAAACAATACCCTTCTGTTTGACGCATCCATCAGCAGTGCATATTTGGCATTTAAACCTTTGATGGTATTACCGGAATCATTCCCGGCGGATTTTGTTTCACCGGTTACCAACACCGAATTCTCCAAAGCCTCTTCATTATTCTGTGTTTTTTCTGATAATATGTAATTACCATTTTCATCCTTATCCAATTGGTACGTATAAAGCTCCATACTAGACTGTATCTGCTCTTCCTCAATCTGATTGATAAACAGGCAGCCAAGACATAGAACAAGGGCAAATAACCAAACTACTGCCGGCCTTGTAAGATACTTTTCTACAATCGTATAATTTTTATTTTTGTTTTTTTGATAAAAAAAAGACATATTTACACACACATTTTTTCTTGTTACATGTATATGAATATGTCATCTGATATATTCGTCAATCCTTCACCGGCGCAAAACTAAGCTGCGCCTCTTCCATCGCCTGCTGTTTAAAATCTTCAATCTTATCCGGAGTAATAACCGGTAAATCATCTGTTGACTGTACACCGAAGCTCCTTAAGAAATCATCTGTTGTGCCGAACAAAATCGGCCTTCCCACAGCTTCTAAACGCCCTACCTCCTGAATCAGATTATACTCAACAAGCTTATTTACTGCATGCATACATGATACGCCTCGGATTGCTTCAATCTCCTGCCTTGTAACAGGCTGTTTGTATGCTACTATTGAAAGCGTTTCAAGCAAGACATCTGTCAGGACATGCTTCTTTGGTACATTTATTACCTTAATCAGGGTATCGTAATAGTCAGCTTTTGTACACATTTGAAATGAGTTTTCCAGTTCGACAATTCGCACCCCGCGGTCCGCCTTATCATACTTATCCATCATGTTATGTACAATCTTTACTACTGTATCCACATCTATTTCCAATGCCTGGGCAAGCTGCTGTCTATCCACCGCCTCACCTACGGAAAACAATACTGCTTCAATTTGTCCTTCTATTTTTTTAATATTCTGTTCCATATCCGCTACCATTTCCTTATCCTTAATCAGCTTTTGCTGCTTCCTTTACCATGCCGCTTTCTGCCTGTTTGTCCGTATCTTCATTGAAAGGTTTATCCCCTACATCAATTTCATCCAGGGAATCAATCATAATTTCACCAAAAATCTTGTCCTGCCTTATTGTAACCGCACCTATTTTCATCAATTCCAAAACAGACATAAATGTAATAATAATGTTCATTCTGGTAGGTTGTGATTCTAACAGTGTACGGAAATTAATACCCTTTAAGCCTCTTACCTCTTCACGTACCTGAATCATCCGCTCCTCTATGTTAATCTCCTCTTTTTCAATCGTTCCAAACTTGGAGCGGATAGGGTCAATCTTATCCACCTGCTTACGCATAAGTGATTTGAAGATATTATTTAACATATTAAGTGTCATGCCATCTACCAAAGGAGCCGGGTCTATTTCCTCCCTGTAGGATGCCACTTCCTTGGGAATCGTAGGTTTTTTATAGAAACTATAGGAAGCATCTAATTCCATATCTTTAAGTTCCAGGGCAGCATATTTGTACATCTTGTATTCCAACAGCCTTCTGACTAACTCTGCACGGGGATCTTCTTCCTCCTCTTCTTCCTTTTCCTCCCTTGGAAGAAGCATCTTTGATTTAATCTGTATCAAAGTCGCCGCCATAACAAGAAACTCACTCATGATATCCATATTTTGCTCCTGCATATTATTTACATACTGTAAATACTGCTCTGTTATGGTCACAATCGGTATATCATAGATATCAACCTTATTCTTTTCAATTAAATGTAAAAGCAGATCAAGAGGTCCCTCAAAGACCTGCAGCTTATATGCGATTTCCATGTCATCTTCCCTTATCACAAAATTAAACATTACAAAAATGAGCCATTTGCAGCCCTATCGCAAACGGCTCATTCATTATAGTATAAATAGTAAAAAAAGGCAAATAAAAAGCTAATTTGTATTATATATCTATATAATGATGAACACCATTCCACCATTGCTGTCATTTATGATTTTCTCCATGGTATCCTGTAGCCGGATCTGTGAATCATCATTTATCTTGTTGGATTTGGAAATAAGCCCCTCTTCCACCATCTGTTCCACAGTTTTTCCGAATATGTTAATCTTCCACAAGGACTCCGGCGAAGTCTTAAGCTGTTCCTTCATATTAGCAAGGAAATCCTTTGCCTGTTCTTCTGTCCCGACAATAGGCGCAATTTCCGTTGATACATTTGCCTTTATAAAATGCAGTGACGGTGCGTTTGCCCGAATCTTAATTCCATATTTGCCGCCGTGTTTAATCAGTTCCGGTTCTTCTAATTTGATATTTTCCTTCTCGGGCATGACAAGCCCGTATCCCTTCATATTAACGCTTTCCATTGCAGCTGCAACATGATCATATTCCCTCCGTCTTGCAGCAATATCCTTAAGCATTGTAAGAAAATCATATTCACTTTCTACAGGTGCACCCATAAGACCTGACAGCATTTCATAATAATACTGCTCCGGAATGCCTATCTTTATATGAATGGAACCATCCTTTAAGCTCACCTGTGCCACCGCCGTATCGCTTATATATTCACAATCCGGTTTAGGAAGCTCATATACCTTACGCATTCCCGTAACCTCATTCATAACAGACTTGGCATAGGCTAAGACTGACTGTTTAATTGGGTGGTCTGCTTCTAAAACCTCAGCCCATTTCGGAATATAAAAACTAATCTGGCTGATTGGAAACTCAAACAATATATTCTTTAATATCTCTTTTATGTCGGAAGCCTTAAGCTGGTCACAATTAACCGGCATAACCTTTACACCATATTCCTGTGTAAGGTTTTCTGCCAAATCCACAGTCTCCCTGCTGCCCGGCTTTGTGCTGTTTAACAGTACAACAAAGGGCTTTCCTAGCATTTTCATCTCATTGATAATTTCCAACTCTACATTTACAAACTGATTCCTTGAAAGCTCTCCAAAAGAACCGTCACCGGTTATAATTATCCCAATTGTAGCATGGTCTGTCATAACTTTTTTAGTCCCGATATGGGCTGCCTTTGTAAATGGAATCTCATAATCATACCAAGGCGTCTTTACAAGCCGTTCCCTCTCCTCTTCCATATGGCCTGCAGCACCATCAACCATATAACCGACACAGTCTACTAACCTGACATTAATATCAGTATTATCCTCCAGTGCAATGCTTGTTGCCTCTTTGGGAATAAATTTGGGCTCCGTGGTGGTTATGGTTTTTCCCGACCCGCTTTGTGGCAGCTCATCAATAGTCCGCTGTTTTTCAGCGCCATCCTCCATTGCCGGCAAAACCAGCGTTTCCATAAACCGCTTTATAAATGTAGATTTACCCGTCCGGACCGGTCCCACAACTCCTATGTACATATCTCCCCCGGTCCGTTCCCTTATATCCTGATAGACATCAAACTGCTCCATCCTTATATCCTCCTTATATTTGAATCCTATCCAATTATCCTAAGAAGAATATATGCACAATATAATAAAAACATACCTTTATTTTTAAAAAGTTGTCTTATTGCCATTCAAGGTTTGCAGATTCAGAAGTCCTGTCACGAAGCAGGAGCTGCATTGCTGCCTCTCTTGCATTTACACCATCAAATAGTACTGCGTTAACTGCCTCTACAATTGGCATATCAATATTATTCTGCTTTGCAAGTGCCAGTGCAGCTTTAGCAGAATACACGCCCTCTACCACCATTTTCACCTCATCCATTGCCTCATGATAAGTTCTGCCCTGCCCAATCAGATAACCGGCATTCCGGTTTCTTGAATGTTTTGATGTACAGGTTACAATTAAATCTCCGATGCCGGAAAGTCCGGCAACTGTTTCCATATGCCCGCCCATAGCAGTCACAAGCCGCATAATCTCTGCAATTCCTCTTGTCATCAATGCCGCCTTTGTATTGTCACCAAAGCCTAAACCGTCCACAATTCCGGCTGCCAGTGCAATTACATTTTTTAAAGAACCGCCCAGCTCAATACCAATTGTATCCGGACTGGTATAAACACGGAACACTTCATTCATAAACGTGTCCTGTACAATTTCTGCCACCTCACGGTCTTTTGCACCTACAACAATAGTAGTCGGAATCTTGCGTCCAACTTCTTCTGCATGGCTGGGTCCTGATAATACAGCGACATGTACATTAGGACACTCTTCCTCAATAACCTGTGTCATTGTTTTAAAGGTATTGTCCTCAATTCCCTTTGCCACATTTACAACAATCACCCCATCCTGAATAAACTTCAAAGCATTCTGCATCGTTGTCCGCACAAATGGGGATGGTACTGCACATACGACAATTTCAGCCTCTTTTAATGCTGTTTCCATCTCTGTTGTAAATACAATGGAGCTTGGAAGAATAACACCCGGAAGCTTATCCCGCTGTTCGCTGTATTCCTTTAACATCAAAACTTCTTCCGGATCAATAGACCATACCGTTACATCATGCCCATTGTCACTAAGCAATAAGGACAGGGCAGTTCCCCAGCTTCCCGCACCTAATACACAAATTTTCTTCATATTATACCTCCTCACACTAATCAGTCTTTCTTTTCAAATATCTTATTCTCATTACCATTTACTAATCTTACAATATTGTCTTTATGCCTGTAAAATGCTAATGATGCAAATAAAAAGAGAATCACATAACATTCCAGCAAAGCATCACCCGAATAAGCGCTATGAGTAACGGGACTATAAATCATACCATTTAACCCCAAAGCCAAAAAGGAAATCAAAAACAAACTCACTACAATCAAAGAGCCAAGTGACACATATCTGGTAATCACAACTGTAATGATAAACGACAAAAGACATACAACCATAATTCTCCAGTCCAATACACCTAATATAACCCCGGCGGTTGCCGCAATTCCCTTTCCACCTTTAAAGTTCATATAAAATGGAAAATTATGCCCTATCACAACTCCAAAACCCGCCCATAAAATCATTGGATATAAAATGTCGGGGAAAAAAACAGTGCCAACTATCCTTGCAGCAACACATGCCGTAGCTGCTTTAAAAAAATCACCGGCAAAAACGACAATACCTGCTTTTTTACCAAGAACTCTTAGTGCATTGGTGGTACCTGAATTACCGCTTCCATATTCCCTTATATCAATGCCATGCATTTTTCCATATATATAGGCAGTCTGAAAAAGACCAAAACAATACCCAACAACAACACATACGATACGAACAAATATTAACATAACAATCAACCTTTCTCTTTTCTCTCCCTTATTATGAACTTAAGCGGTGTCCCCCTAAATCCAAATGCATCCCGAATCCGGTTCTCAATATATCTGGTGTAAGAAAAATGTGTCAGATTCTTATCATTAACAAATATTACAAAGGCAGGTGGTTTAACTGCAACCTCCGTCATATAATATAAACGTAACTTTTTACCCTTGTCAGATGGAGGTTCCTGCATTGCAACTGCCTCTGTTAAAATCTCATTAAGCACCCCTGTGCCCACGCGCAATGCATGGTTGTCAATAACAATATCTATCAGATCAAATAACCTTGGCAGACGCTGTCCGGTCTTAGCCGATATAAATATAATCTCTGCATAAGGTAGAAAGGATAAAATCCTTCGAATCTCTTCTTCGAATTTGTATACTGTCTTGTCATTCTTTTCAATGGCGTCCCATTTATTTACTGCAATAATCATACCCTTTCCGCGGTCATGGGCAATTCCGGCAATTTTGGCATCCTGTTCAGTTACACCTTCCGTTGCATCAATTACCAAAACACAGATGTCAGCCCGTTCCACAGCTGTCACTGTACGGATAATGGAATATCTCTCTATTTCTTCCTTAACCTTATTCTTTCTCCGAAGTCCTGCCGTATCAATAAACACATATTCACGGTCATTTCTAGTAATTGCAGTATCAATAGCATCCCTGGTTGTGCCTGCAATATCTGACACAATTACACGGTCTTCACCCAACAGTTTATTAATAATGGAACTTTTACCAACATTCGGTTTTCCTATAATCGCAATCTTTGGTCTGTCATCTTCCTCATCACCCTTTGCCCCGCCGTCAAAATGAGAAGTTAATTCATCCAGCATATCTCCAAGTCCAAGCTGGGATGCTGCCGATATAGGAAACGGATCCCCAAGACCTAAATTATAAAACTCATATACATCAGGCATAAATTTATCAAAGTTATCTACTTTATTTACAACAAGAACAACAGGCTTCCCGGAACGCCTCAACATATCTGCCACCTTATGGTCGGCATCCACAAGCCCCTGACGTACATCTACAAGAAACATGATAACATCTGCCGTATCCATTGCAATCTGTGCCTGCACCCGCATATTTTTAATAATAACATCCTCGCTTTCCGGCTCAATGCCGCCGGTATCAATCATTGTAAAATTATAATCCAACCAGTCCACATCTGCATAAATGCGGTCTCTTGTGACACCTGGCGTATCCTGCACAATAGATATCCTTGAACCGGCCAATGCATTAAACAACGTGGATTTCCCTACATTCGGTCTCCCCACAATAGCAACAATTGGTTTACTCATAATTTTCTCCTTTATTATAAACATAACATAATGAAATACTTAGCACACGGCTATATAGAGTTTACAATAGGGAAAATGATTTGTAAACATCTATTTTCATAAATGGCTGCCCTTGCCGGTACCTTTATCAAGCTGTTCATTGTTTGAATAGTGCGTAAAATGCAGCCTTGGGTTACCCCTTTAACATCATAACTCCTGCCAGATTTCCACGCATTCCATGACTTGCACGGTGTGAAAATAAGAATTCAGGATTACAACTGGTACAAATATCAGTAATATCCATATTTTCATGCTTTACTCCTGCATCTAATAAAGTTATTTCACAGGCCCTGTGCAGATTCAGCTGATATTTTCCATTATCTTTCTTATAAAGAAGGTCTGTTCCCTGGTTATCACCAAAAACTTCAACAAAACGTAGTGCAACATCCTCACTTACCTCATAACACTTCTGGCAGATAGAAGGCGCAATAGCGCAGACAATATCTCCTGCCCGGCTTCCATATTCTGATTCCATATAACGGACCATTTTTTCTCCAATCCGTTCCACAGTCCCTTTCCAGCCGGAATGCGCCATGGCAATTACTTTGCGTACCGGGTCATAGAAAAATAAGGGAACACAGTCTGCATAAAAGGTAATTATCGGAATGCCTGGCTCATTGGTCACTAACCCGTCAA
>JAIDHZ010000291.1 GCA_029052995.1 Lachnospiraceae bacterium
CCAACAGGAGCTACCGATAGACGGTTAGCCCGATTAGTGAATTACGAAATAGCCGTATCCTTTGGTCGGGGGCGGCTATTTTTGTGTCTTGTTACTATCCTTACCGATAGAGTATCCTATTCCAAAGCAGGTCAAGCCGAAGCTCAGCACTGCAATTAGTCCTAAAATATCCATTGGCTCAGCCCTCCTTTCCTTTCGATTCCCTAGTGGGTTTCTATGTAATCGGAGGTTCACAGTCCCTCCGGAGAGGGCTAACTGCCTACCATCTTGGTATTCCCAGATAAATACTACCATAATTCGACAGGAAGTTCAATTTAATTTTTCACCGTTCACTGTACGATATTCTGTCAACAAAAAAAGAAACGAGCAAGCCGTAGCAGACTGTACGGTGAAAACCCATTTCTTACTGTCAATAATAAACTATTTCTTCCGTCCTGCCAATCCCCGATTTTAATTTTTTCAAAATACCGCCTCATGCTACAAACCCCGGAGCTGCACTGAAATATTAAAGGGAATATATCAGATCGTGAAGCACTACTTCCTCCGCCCTGCTCCTGACGCTGTTTATCTTCTGAAGCCAGCACAGCCAGTCATCGGATTTTAGCTGTTCGGTTACTCCCTCTTTCTCTGCCATCTGCCTCACAAGCCTATCCATCATCTCATTGCATTCCTCATCAGCTTCCGCAAGATGCTTCCATAAAGTTTCTGACAAAAGCATATACGAATAAATGCCCCTGTGGTTTTATTCTAAAAAACGCTTTCTCATACGTCCATACTTCCCAATCTGATATTCCGTTGTATCCGAGAGTTCCAGGTCGGGAATCAGGTAGTCGCCTTCCCAATGGTAAGTAATTTCCATATACAACCGCCTTTCTTTGTGCTAAACTGTTTACAGATACAAATAAAAGGGTTATCACCTTCTTCCTTTATTACAACATCTGCACTTTTCCATTTACCACAAATGAGCCAGCCGCATATGTTGTATTTTGGCAGATGCACATTTTCGCTAAAATACTGCGTTTGGCAGAAATGTTTACATCTACAGTTCACAACATATCACATCCGTCACGGATCAGAACGGCAGGACCTACGTGGTGAACCACTATGACCGGGAAGGACTCAACAACAATTTAAAGATTTTATGAATAATCCTGATTTTTATGCATGGCAAGATATTTATAGTAATAGAAGCCATAAGTTCGAGGCTAAACATTAAACGTAGAAAGGAATAAGAAAATGTATCCAAATATGTATAACAGAGATGAAATATTTTTTAGATTGGGCGTTGAACAATCCGATGAATTATTGCAAAAACTTAGAAATGTTGACGAACCAGATTTTCAAGATGACAAAGGAATATCATACCTTCACAGGGCATGTCAAAGTCATTATTTAGAAGCAATAGAGATATTATTGGAGCTAGGTGCTAATCCTAATATAAATGATAAAAGAGGGTTTTCACCAGTTTTAGATGCGATAGGAAAAATAAATGAAAGTAACAATGCTATTCTTGAGATGATGTTACAGCATGGATTAGATTTAGATAAAATGGAAGGTGATATGACATTAAAAGAAATGATTGAATCATTCGATGATGACGAAATGAATAAAACAGTAAAGAAGTATTATCATAAATAAATTTTTTATGCATGCAGTAATCTGATGATATTTGCATAATAACAAATCGTGAAAGGATGATTATTCTCATGCTTGGAAGTCGCCATTTTCACACTTGAGAGCCACCACTATATATATTGGTTATAATGGTGCTTGTTGATATGGCAGATCAGGTATAGAAAAAGACTTGGAAACAGTCCAACAATCTTTGTGGGACAGTATGGTGTGGCAGACTGGCATGAGAAATCAGGCTGTAGAACCCAAGCGGATTCGATAATGGACAGCATCATCCATAACTCTTATGCTTTTGTTATCATACTATATATAGTGTTTCGATATGGCTTTCAAGTATGAAAGTGGTGGCTCCCAAGTGTGATAATAATCAAGAGAAAAAGAAAAGTAACAATTAAATCAATATATTTATTTAAATTTTTACATATATAA
>JAIDHZ010000292.1 GCA_029052995.1 Lachnospiraceae bacterium
ATACAAAAGGATGAAGATAGGAGAATACTTATGGGGACTAATTTGTTTATTTTTATTGCTGATTCATGGGGGACTAAAGGTGGTGGAATTAATAGTTTTAATTTTGACTTATCTCTTGCGTGTGCGCGAATTGCTAAATCAAGAAAGGATTGTAAAGTTTGTTGTGTAATTCCTGCTTTGTCAGACAAAACTTATAATGAAATTAAGAGTAATAATATTTTGCCAATCACATTACAAAAGATAGAATTTTCCTCTTCTGATGCTTCTGACATTATAATAGAGCATCTTAAATCATGTTCAGAATTGCGTCGATTGTTTCCGGAATACTGTAATACTTTTTTGATTGGACATGATGTTTATACAGGTAAATTGGCAGAACAATGTGCAATGGCTTGTAATGGATGGAGTATTGTATTTCATCATATGGATTATGCCTCATATTATTTATATAAAAATCAAAATATTGAAAAATACAATGAAAAGATAGATGGACAAAAGGATATTTTGTGTGCAGCTGATTTTGTATGTGCGGTTGGTCCGAAATTGAAAAATTCTGCTCAGGATATTGTTCGTAAAAGGGAGAACTTAGAAGTATTAGAAGTGTTTCCCGGTATAGCTAATTTTACGCCCATCAAAAAAGTGTCAAAAAGATTTAATCCCATTGTATTTGGGCGAGTAGAGAAAGATAATCAAAGAGTTAAGCAAACCAACTTGGCTATTTGTGCTTATGCGAAAGCTATCGCTAAGGATAAGAATTATGATATCATAGGATCAGATTCTAGATTGTCTGTTATTGGTTATAAAGATGACGATAGCCAAGATTTAGAACAGGAAGTTCAACGTCTTAATAAGAATGCGTCACAAATTTCTCAAAAATTATGTAATATTGTGCCATTACCGTATATATCAAGCAGGGAGCAATTGGAGGAGAAAATAACTGAAGCTTCTGTGGCGATGATGCTTTCCTTTCATGAGGGATTTGGTTTAGTTGGTTATGAGGCTATAGCGGCGGGGGTTCCTGTAATCATTTCAAAGAATACTGGCTTATATCAATTCTTAGACCAACATGGAATGGCTCATTATGTATATGGAGTAGATATTGAAGGTTCTTTTACTACAGAAGGATATTCAGAGAACGATTTGGATGTTGTTTCAACTGCCCTAATGAAAATTCGAAAGAATGAAAGTTATTATAAAAAGCAGGCTTTAGAATTACGAGAGAACTTGCTTTCGCAAAGTGAAAAATATTCATGGGATGCAGTGGCGCAGGATTTTATGTATGAAGTTTTTTGTGTATTTAACAAAGAATTAAAAAGTATCAAAAAAAATTTTTATCAGCCCCAAGAACTTAAATCGTCAGTTGTTTCTGGAGATGAAAAAGGAATTGTTACGAGTTATTTAAAATCTAATAATAGGAAACATGTCTTCAAAGTAAAAGGAAATAATGCTCTTGGCATATTGATTGAGGATTTGAATGAATTATATCCGGATGAAAGATATAACGTATTGATTTATAATATTTTATCTATGCCAGAAAATAAGAGTGATGTTTATGAGTATTTCATTGCGGACTGTCAGGACCATTTTGATTCCGGTAATCAAGAAAATAGTATAATATGGTTTGCTGAAAATGAGCTTGTAAATAAACTACACAATACAATACTGATATTGAATCATTTTCCGGAGAATTCGTCTGCTTATTTTGATACATTATTTTCTATACTTGAAGATTCTACAAACGATTTTTTTGTTTTTACAGTGTTGGATACAGATTCTCCTCTAACCATACAATCAACAACTGTGGTAACGGCTCAGCCGTCTTTGCGTAAGACGCAACAATTGTTGATTAAAATCTTATCATTTTCTAAGCGCGCATATACCAAAAAAATAATTAAATATATATGCAATGCGCTTAATCTATATTTAGAAACGGTTCATAAAAAACCTATATTTACAGATATTTTAGAGGATGAATGTGCACTTTATGAAGCAGGCTTAATTGAAGAATTCTCCGAATATAGTTGTCAAAATACGAAACTTTTATATGAAATAGCCTCTGGATTAGAAATCGATAATACGCTTTATTCATTAGGCATATTTGAATTGGGACGTTATTATGCAAGATGCTATTGTTTCAATAGAAAACAAGATCCTCAATTGAATTGGGGGGTATTCAGTTGTCAATGTTTTAGAACTGCTATAGAGATTAACTCTAATATGAAACAAGAGATAAAGAAAGAATACGAGGATATTTTATCTAAAATGCGTTTTAAATTTATGAGAACTGCTCAGTATGAACGCTATATAAGATTGATTCAAGATTTTATTAATATATTCAAAGAACCTGATAATCTTTGGATTTGGTATAGCTTGATTCATTGTCAATCTATTTATCAGCCCAAGCAGGAAACTCTTAAAATGGCAGAGGAGATATTGTACACCAAAATTAGAAAACTTGATTTAGAGGAACCAAAAAACGCTCAACTTTATATTCAGTTTATTCGACTTTGTGCTGAGTTAGAAAATGATTTGGGTTATAATAGAGTCACATGTAACTTATTGGAACGAGAAAAGTTGGTTTCAAAACAAAAAATAGGTAATATTATATGGTCGCAGTATATTGCGACTTTGATAGTGGTAGCGATTGATCAGGGTGAATTTAAGCTAGCTGCTGATAATATTAAAAAATTGAAGAGGATGAAAAAGCAAGATGATCCATACCCATGGATTAATGCATGCGCATTGGAAATAACATTGGAAATTATTTTATTTAAAGAAGGGAAAACTAAAACACTAGGCGGAAACTTATCAGATCTGGAAAAGGCTTATGAAATGGCATGTAATCTTATTACTGATATGCGTTCGCAATCATGGATTAATGGTCTTTGGGGTGAATATCTTTTGTTAAAAAAAGAGCAAGAGGGGGAAAAGAGAATTAAATCTTCCCTTATGGGGCGTATGCGGAGTGGGGAAAAGACAAAAAGTTATCGGAATTGGCTTATTAGAATATGTTCATTGGAATTATCCTTAGAAATGCAGGAACTTGTGCAGAAAGAATTTGTGCGAACTGGACTTGCAGAGGTCGAGGCATTGAAAATTAGTAAATAATAAAGGCTAGATAATTCAGTATTATATTATAGATAGTAAAAAGAAAATGCAACAGTAATATTATATGTTTAAAAGTTTTGACTTCCATCGTGTTATCTGTATTCATGACGAATCTGTTTAAGATTCACTTGATATCTGTACTTTATATTATACTATTGCATGAACATCTTTCCTCTTCCTCCCTGCATGGATACTATAAAGCACAGATATCATCCATCTATTGACACTTCTCAGGTTCAGGATATTCCTCCCCAAATGTTTCAACTGTAATGGATTGGATTTTCTGCTCTGTGAGAGGCTTATCGTGGTAATCCGTCTCAACGCATGCAATCTTGTCCACAATATCTAATCCTTCTGTCACCTTTCCAAATGCAGCATACTGGCCGTCTAAATGCGGGCTGGTCTTATGCATGATAAAGAATTGTGAACCGGCAGAATTCGGCATCATTGAGCGTGCCATGGACAGTACTCCGGGGGTATGCTTTAAATCATTCTGAAAACCATTCATTGAGAATTCACCCTCAATGCTGTAGCCGGGATTTCCCATGCCTGTTCCCTCGGGACAGCCACCCTGCAGCATAAAGCCTTTGATAACACGGTGAAAAATCAGGCCATCGTAATAGCCTTTCTTAATTAAAGAAATAAAATTGTTGACAGTATTTGGTGCAATGTCAGGATAAAGCTCAGCTTTCATGACATCGCCATTTTCCATTGTAATTGTTACGATTGGATTTGCCATAGTAGAAGTTTCCTTTCTTTTTTATTTAATAAATTCTAACATTAATTATAAGGATTGACAAGAAAAATAAGTCTGTTATTATGGTTATAGACTAAATGATTGGAAATTAGGAACAGGGAGGTAAGTCATGATAGAGGTTAATCATATTTCAAAGGAATTTGTTTCTCCTAAAAAATATCCGGGTCTGAAGGGAGCCATCAAGGGATTGTTTTCCAATGAAAAGGTTAGGAAGGTGGCAGTAGACGATATCTCCTTTACAATCGGAGAGGGAGAAATAGTAGGTTATATCGGCAGTAATGGTGCGGGTAAATCAACCACTATAAAAATGATGACGGGGATTCTTACTCCAACAAAAGGAGAATGTCTTGTTGGAGGAATCAACCCGGTTAAGCAGCGTATGGAAAATGCTAGGAACATCGGTGTTGTATTCGGGCAGCGTACACAATTGTGGTGGGATTTACCTCTGTCAGAGTCCTTTACGATTCTGAAGGAAATTTATGATGTGTCTGATGATGACTATCAGGAGAGGATGGTATTCTTAAATGAGGTATTGGATTTGCCGGAATTTTTCGACCATCCGGTGCGTACCCTGTCCTTGGGACAGAGAATGCGTGCAGACCTTGGGGCGGCGCTCATACATAATCCGAAGGTGCTTTATCTTGATGAACCTACAATTGGACTGGACCTCGTGGTTAAGGATAAAATCCGGGAGGCAATCCGTGAAATAAACAAGAGCTTTAACACAACTGTAATTCTTACAACTCATGATATTGGGGATATTGAGGAGCTTTGCAGCCGAATCATTATTATTGATGAGGGAAAGAAAATCTATGACGGAAGCCTTGGGGAATTAAAGGAATCCTATGGAAGCAGACGCAGGGTTTGTATGGAGGTTCGCCAGACGGAAGCTGTCCGGCAGATTGAATGGGATGATTTATACCCGGGAAAAAGCGAAGAATGCCTCCAAATTGAGGTGGATGCTGAGCAGAACCGTATGACTGCATCCTTTGATAAGAATGTAATTCAGGTATCCGATGTAATTTCCAGGGTTATGGCGGTTACTGATGTAAAGGATGTTCAGATTCAGGAGACAGAACTGGCAGAAATCGTCAAGGAAATATATAATCACGGGCTTAAGGAGGAAAGGACATGAGTAAATTTGTAAGAGTATATTTTCCTTTTATGTCCAACGAATTAAAGAGGAACATGGCTTACAAGGGGGCTTTTTATCTTTTTATGGTGTGCAGCCTGTTTAGTTCGTTTATTAATTATTATCTGTGGATGGCAATCTATGGAAGCTCCGGAGCCGGCTCTTTAGGAGGGCTTTCCAAGCAGGAAATGGTGATTTATGTGTTTATGAGCTATATAACTTCTAATGTTGCCATGATATCCATTTCGAGGGATTTGGGGAAGGATGTGGTCAAGGGAAATATTGCCATGAATCTTATTAAACCCATGGATTACCGTCTAAGCCTCATTG
Organism: Lachnospiraceae bacterium; assembly: GCA_029052995.1. Lineage (GTDB taxonomy): Bacteria > Bacillota > Clostridia > Lachnospirales > Lachnospiraceae > CAG-590. Next base: position 5,328 of record JAIDHZ010000292.1, read on the forward strand.
CGCGGGCAATGGGAACCATGCTTTATCGTTTCTTTATGCCGTGTATCGTTGTGTGGATTGCCTTGGAGATTTATAAGGCGGTGGTACTTGGAACAGGCATGACACCGGTTGTAAATATGGTGCTTTATCTTGTAAGTATGCTTTTTAGCTTTTGGATTTATGTACTTTTTGATTTTTGTTTTGGAATGATTGCGTTTTTTACTACATATATCTTTGGTCTTCAGATGGCAAAAGAGGCACTGATGTCCTTTTTGACAGGGCAATTGATTCCTCTGTCCTTCTTTCCGGGTGTAGTGCAGGGGATATTTGATTTTTTGCCGTTCTCATCCATGGTATATACACCGGTTATGATATATCTCGGAAAATATGATGCAGGGCAGGTATGTTTTGTAATGGGAAGGCAATTGGTGTGGATTGTGATTCTGTATGCACTTGGAAGCTTAATATGGAAACAGGTAACGAAACGTCTAGTGGTGTTAGGGGGATGAGAGGATGAATAAAATTAAACGATATATACGATTGTACCGTGTGTTGGCAGCCCAATTCTTTAAAACAATTATGCAGTCTAAGGTGGATTTCTTTATGGGATTGTTTGGATTTTTGTTTACACAGTTAATGGGTATCGTTTTTTTATATCTAGTATTTGAACAGATTCCGGACTTGCAGGGATGGAGCCTTGATCAGCTTATTTTCATTTATGGCTTTGCACAGATACCACGGGGAATTGATCATCTGTTGACTGATAATCTGTGGATGGTAGCCTATTGGTATGTGATTGATGGTGATTTTGACCGTTATATGCTGCGTCCAATGAACCTGTTTTTTCAGGTGATTTGTGAAAAGCTTCAGCCGGATGCGTTAGGGGAGCTTTTGGTGGGTATTATATTAGTTGCAATGTCAATTGTAAGGGGTGTTGTGACTATTGATTTGCCCCATGTGCTGCTTTTCTTCGTATCTGTGGTGGCAGGAGCTGTTATTTACACTTCAGTGAAGCTTTTCTTTGCCTCACTGGCTTTTTGGGTAAAGCAAAGCGGTCCGTTTCTTCAGGTGGCATACGAAATGGCGGATTTTGCAAAGTACCCCACGGAAATTTATGGGAAAGCGGTGCGTTTTATCATTACATGGGTGATTCCGTTTGCTTTTGTAGCATATCTGCCTGCGGGTTATTTTATGCTGAGAAGGAGTGCTCTTGCCACAATAGGTGCAGAGTGCGTGATTGCAGTGGTTTTCTGGTGTGTTTCCTATGGGCTGTTTATGTATGGTGCAGGCAGGTATGAAAGTGCAGGAAATTAATTATTCGCTGTACCGGAATACTATAGCTGCAAAAAATTTCGTCATAATCAATTAAGGAACTGTTAATAAATAACTTTTAAATCCTGCGCACTATTTAAAAGTTATTTTTGAACAGTTCCTAAGGTTTATTTATAAAAATTAAAAGTTTATATAGAAGATATGCAAAAAAATTCATAGGCTGTTTATTGTATTTTGCAAACAGTATTCGTAAAATGTGTTCATAAAAATCAATATTTTTAAGGCGCCTCGTTTGATTTTTGTAAAACATGGGATTGGAGGTAAAATTGTTATAAAAATATAGCAAAATTGACAAAATATTAGCCTTTTTGCATAATAAACTGCTTGCGTAACAAGACAGAATCATCTATAATAAATATAATTATGTTTGACATATATATGTTAGCCTGGATAAAGGTTCTGTTGTTGGAAGGGGTATGAATATGAGGAAGGTTAGTTTCAGAGTAAGGAATTTTGATAAAGAACAGTATCTGACATTTAATATTGACAATAATGCAAGCCTGGATGAAGAGTTATTTGATTTTTTAGAGGATGAAGAGCCCAAAGGAATTGTTCCGATTATCTTTGAGGAAGGTGAGGAATTTGATACTTTCTCATATAATATTACAGATAAGATTCATTTGATTGATATATCCAATCAGGAGATTACTGCAGAGATGGTATTAAGGGTGCTTCACAGCCTGGTACTGGCGTTTATTGATATGGCGGAATACAGAGTGCCGTTATCTTATCTGGTACTTAATCGCAATTATATTTATGTTGATTCCGATTATCACATTGAATTTATCTGTATTCCTTTAGAGGATATGAAGGAAGATGCCGATGTGAATATGTTTCTTCGTAATCTGATTGCGAGTTTACGTTTTGATTCAACTGAAAATGGGGATTATGTAGCAAGATTGTTGTCTTATGTCAATAATTATGCCATATTTAATCTTCGTAATATGGTTACATTAATTGAGGAATTAATGGACGAGATGAATGTAGAGATCCCCGAGGGAGAATCAGCTGATATTTATGTGGACTACCATGACGTGGAAGAAGAGGAAGAGATTACGGATAGTGAAGAGCTGGAGGATGAAGCCTTTTTTGAGGAGGATTTGGCGGAGCCTTCAGGATTGGAGGAATACATCGATGATGCTACAGCTTTGGACACAGAGGAAGTTACATATGAAGAAGAGGAGCTAACGTTAAAATTAGATTTGGAAGAAGCAGAGGAAGTATATTCTGATACGACAGAGGAAGATAAAATTCAATTTGAGGAGGCTTTGAATGCGGAGCTTTCTGAATCGGAGGAACCTACATATGAAGAAGAGGAGCTAAAGTTAAATTTAGATTTGGAAGAAGCAGAGGAAGTATTTTCTGGTACGACAGAGGAAGATAAAATTCAATTTGAGGAGGCTTTGGATGAGGAGTATTCTGAATTGGAGGAACTTTCTGAATCGGAGGAACCGGGTGTTAATGCTTCAGTTTCGAATACAGAAGAATTTATATCGGAAGAAAATGTATTAAAGTTCGAATTAGGTCAGGAAGAAGCTTCTGAAGTATCTTCTGACGAGATACAGGGTGATAAAGACCTTTACGAAGAGGAAGAAGAAATAATAGAAGAATTACCGGAAGAAGAAACAGATGAGATCGATTTGATTGAGATTCCGAAAGATAAAACGGAAGATGATATGGAAACGGATGAATTTGTTTTGGATGATATTCCAAGTGCGGATTCTAAACAAAAAAGGTCAATATTTAAGACTAAGGAGGCTCCAAGTACCGGAATCGTAATAGAGGATGATTTTGATGATTTTATTGCGGAAAAAGAGCGGGAAGAGAAGAAGGCGAAAGATGGGGAAAGCGGACTGAAAATTAAGAAAAATATTAAGTTCAACCGTGCAAGTATTTTAAAGAATACCCAGGAGGAAACAAAGCCGGAAGAGTCTGAAGAATCAGAGAGCGCAGAGAAAAAAGAAGATACTACAGTATTAAGTCAGAAGACACCACCGAAAGTAAACCCTTATTTAATCCGTGTCAATACAGAAGAGAGAGTTGTCATTACCAAACAGAATTTTAAACTTGGTAAGGCAAGTATGGGAGTTGATTACTCAATAAAAGGAAATAGTGCAGTAAGCCGTGTGCATGCGATTATTATTAATAAAGATGATGAATATTATATTCAGGATCACAAATCCTTAAATCATACCTATGTTAACGGAAAGGCTGTTCCTGAAGGTGAGAATGAGTTATTGACACATGATTGTGAAATTATGCTGGGAAATGAAGAATTTATTTTTAAGTTGAGCTAAGGTGAATGTTCAAATCGGGTTCCAAGATAATGTTTGGAACCCGATTTTTTTGTGCATATTGAGGCAAAAAAGTATTTTTGCCGCTTGCACCTAAAAAAATTATCTAAAAAATAGAAATGGAAAGGAAGCATATGGAAATAGTTACGGCATACAATACAGACATTGGAAATATGAAGAAATTAAATCAGGATTCGTTATCCGTAAAAGTGGTAAACACTCCATTGGAAAGAATTGCATTTGCCATTGTATGTGATGGAATGGGAGGATTAGAACGAGGTGAGCTGGCCAGTAAGGAGCTTATTTTTGCATTTAATAAATGGTTTGCAACAGCATTTGTACAAATGGTTGCAGATAATAGTTTTTCCGTAAAAAAGCTAAACGCACAATGGATGATGCTTGTGAACAAATTAAATAAACAATTGGGGAATTATGCCAGTCAGAAAGGGATAATGATGGGAACAACATTATCTGTTCTGCTTATTTACAAAGACAGTTTTTTTATATGTCACGTAGGAGACAGCTGCATATATAAAATTGATAACAGCATAAAAAAGCTTACGATAGACCACACGTTGGCAGCGGAAGAAGTCAGGCGTGGAATTATTACTGAGGAAGAGGCATTAGCCGACCCCGGAAGAAATATTTTAATGCAATGCGTAGGTGCATCTAAAATCGTGAAGCCACAATTTGAAAGCGGAGATATAACGGGAGCAATGACATTTTTGTTGTCCTCAGATGGTTTTATCCATAATATAACGGAAAAGGAAATTTTCGATAATTTCTGGCCCGAAAATATGAAGGACAGAGTGCAGATGACAAGAGTATGTGAGGAGATAACAAAGCTTGTGATAGAACGTGGCGAAAAAGACAATGTTACTGTAGTTGTACTCACACTGAGAAACGAGGAATAGTATATGGCGAGAGTGGGTACGATTTTGGATGGAAAATATGAAATATTAAAGCAAATAGGGCAGGGAGGAATGTCGATTGTATATGTGGCAATGGATCTTAGGTTGAATAAGCAATGGGCAGTTAAGGAAATTAAGAAAAATCAGAGTGGGGATACCCGGACATTGTTAAAAGGTCTGCGGATGGAAGCGAATATTTTAAAACGTGTAGATCATCCGGTGCTTCCACGGATTGTAGATATTATAGACTTTAAGGGAACAGTCTTTGTGGTAATGGATTACATAGAGGGACATACATTAAATCAGCTCCTAAAGCGGGAAGGTGCACAGCCCCAGGAAAAGGTGATAGAATGGGCAAAAGATTTGTGCGGCGCCCTTAATTATCTTCATTTCATGAATCCACCGATTATTTACAGGGATATGAAACCATCTAATATCATGGTTAAACCAGATGGAAGGATAAAGCTGATTGATTTTGGTGCAGCTAAAGAGTTAAATGTGGGTAATCTGGCAGATACAACGGCACTTGGAACCCGGGGTTATGCAGCACCAGAACAGTTTGGAGATGCAAGGGGACACGGTATATATAGAACAGATGAAAGAACGGATATTTATAGCCTGGGAACTACCTTATACCATACTGTTACGGGCAAAAATCCATGTGAGCCACCATATGTTATAAAACCAATTCGGGAGTGGAACCCTGCTTTGTCGAGTGGATTAGAAAAAATTATATGCAAATGTACGATGTCGAATCCGGAGGAACGCTACCAGTCCTGTTCTGAATTATTGTTTGCATTGGAACATTATACTGAGTTGGAGGATGAATTTAGAAAGACATGCTTCAAAAGAATGCGCAGCTTTTTTATTAGTGCAGGATTAACGGTTTGTTTCGGGGCAGCTGCTATTACAGGTTATGCCGGAATGAGGAGGGAGCAGAAATTAAATTATGAGAACCTCATTACAGAAGGCTATCATCATGTAATAAGAGGGGAATATGAAGATGCGGCCACAACGTATGTGAATGCAATTACAAATGTTGATGGGAACAGGAATACAGCGTATCTGGAATTATTGGATTTGTATATTAATTATTTAGATGACCCGGAGACCGGGCTTTCCAAGGTAACTTACTATATCAATCAGGGATATAGTAATATTGACAGAAATCAGGAATTATTATTGCAGGTTGCAATGGATTATTTTGATGTGATTCAGGATTATAAGACCAGTGCTTACTATTTTGGTATGCTGAATGAAAAGGATTATCCCGCAGCGTCATATTATAGCACGATTGCCCGGGCGATGAGTGAGTTGAATGTAGATTATAACACCCTGCTAACCAATCTATTGCTTTTTGAAAACGAGAATGATGGAATGGCAATTTCTGCGAATAAGCTTATGAATTACCGGTTGCTGTGTGTTGTCTATTCGAGAAATTTAAACCAGCTTGAAATGGCAGATGAGTATCTGGTCAGTGTGGCATTAAAAGGTCTGGAATTGCTGGAAAAGTATGAGGATGACAGTGTAAAGGCAGAATATTATACCATTTATAACCAGTATATGGCGCAGGGGTATGAACATTTAGGTGGTAAGTTTATGGTTACTGATAAAAAGAGGGCCATTGGAAATTATAAGAAGGCGCTGGAGTGCTGTGATTTGATATTGGGTATTATATCTAATGATGTGCAGTACACGATAAGCAGTATTTCAGATGTCAAATTGAGGGAAGCAAAGTTTTGTCAGAAAGCAGATATTCTGGAAGCGCTTGGGGAATATGAAAAAGCCTGCAAAGTATACGAGGAGGCTGAGAAGGAATATTACAATAACAGCATTTCCTTATATACGGGACATCTATCTCTTCTTTGTAAGATGCAGGAAAAGATTACACCGGATGTAGAAAGGTGGGAATATACAAAATTACATGAGCTCTATCAGAGAGGGAACAAAGTTCCCGGGATTCATGATGACTACCGTTGGAAACAGCTTATGATTAAGCTTTCACCTCTGTTTGAAAGAAAGGGGGTATAATGTATATGTATGAGATTATGTTTTATGGAGGAACATTTTTTACTGTAGCCGCCTTTATTTGCACAGTTGTATTTTTAATAAAAAATAATGTGGCAAAATTAATTGGTGATATTACCGGAGTAAATGCGAAAAAAGCAGTTAAGAAAATGGATAAGAAAATTGCAGAAAAAGATGTTGCTGCAAAAAGTACAGTGGTGGAACAAAATGAAATACATACAGAACAGATATCATTGCCCATTATGTTTGACGTGCAGGAGGAAATAACAATTGTTCATACAAATGAACAACTGTAATCATATTATGGAAAGGAGCGATGGAATGCATATATTATACCGTAAAATAAATAAGGTTATTGTATATCTGATGATAGCATTAATAATGGGAACCATTTTTACGTCTTTTGCAGGAAAAAGAGCGGGCTTTGTAAACGCAGATACGACAGAGGAACAGGCTGCTGTAGAAATAAAAATTGTGGCAGAGGATTTGAAAGTGTATTATATTGACAACCCTGATTTAAATGTAAACAGTAAAACAGATGATGGCTGTACAGTTTATTACCTGAATAATAATGCAGTACTGGTTTTTAGGATTGCGGAAGGTTATCAATATCTGGCAAAAGCCTGTATTCAGACGATAAAAAATAAAGTGGAACAGCTGCCATATACAGAGGTAAAACCGGAAGGTAATCCGGCAGCGGTGTTTTCAAAAAATTATGATGAGGAAGGAGAATATACCGCAACAGTATGGGGTACGGATGGTGAGGGAAATGCAGGAGAGAAAAAGAGTATAGATTTTGTGGTGGATAAGACGGCGCCGGATTTAAAAATATCAGGTGCCGAAGAGGAGGGGATGTATAAAAAGGAAAGAACCCTTACGTTTTCAGCGACGGATTTGCATCATGATTTTGACAGCTATAAAGTCAGGGTAGAATGCACAACGCCTAAAGGAACGACTACAGCAATCTATGGTAATGGAAAAAATGATTTTCACAGTGGCTGGACAACCCCGACACAGAGTGGTTCATTTACGGTAAGCAGTACGATTAAGTTTACAGAGGATGGGGATTATAAGGTTACATTTTCCGGAGAAGATCTGGCAGGTAATATCGGAGAGACTGTAACGGTCCGGTTTCAAATTGATAAGGAAAAGCCACAGCTTTACATTACAGGAATAAAAAACGGAGAACAGACAACGAAACCGGTTACATTAGATTTTACGGCAATTGATTGGAATCATGACGAAACAAAATACGAAATTCGTGTAATCAGGACAGATTTAAACGGAGTACATGAGGTGACAGGTATCCATGACACAGAATGGAAGGAGGAATCAGATAACAGGAATACTAAGCAAATTCAATATGACAGGGAAGGAAACTATGAGGTTTGTTTTGATGCAGTGGATAAGGCGGGAAATGTGGCCGATACGGAAAAACTTACATTTTCAATTGACCATACGGCACCTGTAATCTCCGGTATAACATATTCCGATACAGATGGGAAAATTACTGCAAAATATAATAACATATACAGTAATAAAGAAATTCTGGTGGAATTCAATGTGACAGATGCAGTGACAGGGGTCAAAAGGGTTTATGTGACAACAGGAACAGATGAGAAAGGGCAGAATCAATATACTGCTCATAAAGCAAAGGACAATACATATTATGTGTGTATTCCGGAAGATGTGAAATTGTCAGAGCCTGATAATGTGATTACAATCCGTGCAAGTGATGGCCTGGACAATAAGAGCAATGCCGTGTCTGCGAAAATAATTTATAATACCGGGAAGCCACAAATCCAAATGGATTGTAAGGATAATTATGCCATGTGGACAAATCAGGATGTGACATTTGATACAACGGTGTCAGATAACAGGTGCGGTTTAAAGGAGGCAGTATACCGCATTAACGGAAAGCCTGTAAAAAAAGTTGTATTTGACGAGCTTACATATTCCTATGTTTATACCATGACAGCTGCAGAGACGGCAGGTAAGGAAACCGGATATGCAATGGAGATTGAAGTTACAAATAATTGTGGCACAAACAATACCATGAAACGCCGGGTTTATATTGACAAGTCAAAACCGGGGGTTTCCTTATCAGGAGTCAGCAATGGGGCATATTATAATAATAATCAGATTATTACGACAAATGTATGTGATGTTTCATACAAGGATACAAAGACCGTTTATTTTGCCACACGTAAGTTGGATGGAAAAAAATACTCGGTACAGATTCCGGAATTTTATTCAAATCAATATAATGACAGTAAAGCATGGGAAATCACGCAGGAGGGTTTATATGAGATATATGCAGTTGCCACGGATGGCGCAGGAAATCAAAGTCGTTCAAATACATTGACATTTGTTATTGACAAAACGGCTCCTGTGCTTTCTATATCGGGAGTGGATGAAGGATCTATGAATGGTACTCCGGCTGCAATTGTGTTTAAATGCTGTGAGGCTTTTTATGAAACAAATAATGTGGCTATACAGGTAGAAAAAACACTGGATGGAAGGAAAAACATACAGCGTATAGAAAAATTTCCGAAAAACAAAAAAATAACGTCCATGAACCATATATTTTCAGAAGACGGAACATATAAAGTTACAATGTCGGCAACGGATAAGGCAGGGAACACCGCAATTACCCGGACAATTACCTTTTGTGTAGACAGGACAAAGCCGGAGATAAGCATTACGGGAACGGATAATTACGAAATGTGGAAGGGACCGGCAAAAGTAAGGTTTTCGGTAAAGGAAACAAATTTTTCTAAAAATAATGTATACATTACAGGAACCAGAAGAGATGCTGCAGGAAAAATATATAAGGTTGATTTGCCTGAGTTTTCGAATTATAATAAAATCAGTGTCATGGAAGAAACCTTTTTGGAGGATGGTTTTTATGAAATTGATGTGATTTCAAAAGATGGGGCGGGGAATAATTCCGGAAGCTGGATTCATTTTACAATTGACCAGACTCCCCCAGAGATAAAAAAGGTTGAGGAATATGCGGGAGGCTGTTATAAGGAATTCCGTCTGGCAGAGCGTATTGAGGATATTTTCAATGATTTAACGATAATTTCTTACAGGATTTTGTTGAATGGTATTGAATATAATGGTACAGATAAGATTGATGAGGAGGGGAAATATACACTTTGTGTTGAAGCTGAAGATGAACTTGGACATGTTACAAAGAAATCAGCAGAATTTATTATTGCCCATACAGAGCAGCAGCCTGCACCTGATGGAATCGCCAGGGAAGAGATTGCGGACAAAAGTACAGTAGTCAAATGGCGGTTTATTCATATTTTAACTGCAGGAATAATTGTACTGATTTTTGCTACAACGCTACATCGAATAATTATTAACGTGTCAGAACACTAGTGTAATGTAATTACAACGAAAAAGAAAGGGAAGAAGATTAGATGAAAGCAGTAGTATTTGATATGGATGGAGTGATTTTTGATTCAGAGAGCTTATATAGAAAACACTGGATGATAAGCGGCAAGGAGTATGGGATTGAAGAAAATTTAATGCATGAATTATGTGATAAGATTGCCGGGGCAACAAAGGAGCATAATGAAAAAACCATGAAATCCTATCTGGGACAGGATTTTGATTACATGGAATTCCGTACTGTTACAATGAACCGCATGGACAACGATATAAGGGAAAACGGACTTAAGCTAAAGCCCGGTGTACATGAGATTTTTCGCCACTTAAAAGAAAATGGCTATCTTATCGGACTTGCAACCTCTACCTATCAGGAACGGGCAGAGAGAAATTTGAAAAATGCGGGGATTTTGGAGGTTTTTGATAAGATTGTTTATGGTGGAATGGTAACAAACGGAAAACCTGCACCGGATATTTATTTAAAAGCTTGTGAACAGTTAGGTGTCGAGCCAAAAGAGGCCATTGGTGTGGAGGATTCGATAAATGGAGTAAAGGCCTCTGCTGCTGCAGGACTTTATACAATTATGGTAGTAGATATGATTAAACCAACGGATGAGGTTCGCTTAATTGCTGATAAGATTTTTGATTCATTGTTTGATATTATCAGTCTGCTGTAACAATTTTTTTAATGTTCTTAAGTTGCGCATATTTTTTAAAAGCAGTTCATATATTTCACTATGATAGATGATTGTGGGGTGAGGATATGAGTGTTGGAAAGAAGTTTGCAACAGTAATTAAGAGCCTGATTATTTCCTATGCATTAACAGGGGTATTATTGGTGCTGCTGGCATTTTTGGTGTATAAGTTCCAGCTGGGCGGATCGGTAGTGGATATTACGATTGTGGCAATTTATGTTGTGGTGACATTTTTAGGGGCCTTTATTACAGGAAAGAAGGTAAAGGAGCAAAAATTTTTGTGGGGCTTTTTGCTGGGTCTGCTTTATATTATGATTATATCTGTGATTGCCATCCTGCTGGGGCAGGCGTTTCATGTGGACAGTACGGCGAATCTTAGCACTGTGGCATTATGCATAGGTGGCGGGCTTTTTGGGGGTATGCTTAGCTGATATGCAGGGATTATCTTATAAAATCACATAAAACATTGATTTTCTTAATGCAATGTGTTATACTATCTGCGATTATAACGAATGCGAGGTGATAACGAATGAAACATATTAAGACTTTGACAGATAAGACTTTAAAGAGTACAATGGAAAAAGGCGGTTGTGGCGAATGCCAGACATCATGCCAGTCAGCATGCAAGACTTCTTGTACTGTTGGAAACCAGACCTGCGAGAACAAGTAGGATTTTATTATAAGAATTTGAGAGGCTGTCGCACGCAGATAGTGTGTGACAGCCCATTTCGTTGCATATATGCCGGGCTTTGGCAGAAGATTTGTGTAACCTAAAAGGAGTTATCGTGATACACCAGTATAAAAACAATGGGTATAACATTGTATTAGACGTTTGCAGTGGCTCTGTCCATGTAGTAGATGATTTAGTATATGATGTGGTTGCCCTTTATGAACAATTAAGCCCAACGGAGATTGCAGAAAAGTTAATGCAATACAGAAGGGAAGAGGTTTTAGAGGCATGCGAAGAGATTTCGCAGTTAAAGGAAACCGGACAGCTGTTTACTGAAGATGAATATAAGGAAGATGTCATAGACTTTAAAAAGAGAAAGACTGTGGTAAAGGCATTATGCCTCCATATTGCACATGACTGCAATCTTGCTTGTAAATACTGTTTTGCGGGAGAGGGAGAATACCATGGTGACCGTTCTTTAATGAGCTATGAGGTTGGAAAGAAAGCATTGGATTTCCTGATTGCAAATTCCGGAAACAGGGTGAATTTGGAAGTGGATTTTTTTGGCGGCGAGCCCCTGATGAACTTTCAGGTGGTTAAAGATTTGGTGGCATACGGAAGAAGCAGAGAAAAGGAATACAATAAAAAGTTCCGTTTTACCCTTACGACAAACGGTATGCTGTTAAATGACGATGTTATGGAATTTGCAAATAAAGAGATGGCGAATGTTGTATTAAGCATTGATGGGCGGAAAGCTATTCATGATTATATGCGGCCTGCCAGAAACGGAAAAGGCAGTTATGATTATATTGTTGACAAATTCAAGAAAATGGCGGAGCTTAGAAATCAGACAAACTATTATGTAAGGGGAACATTTACCCATTATAATCTGGACTTTTCTAAAGATGTGCTTCATTTAGCGGATTTAGGATTTAAGCAGATTTCAGCAGAACCGGTGGTAGCATTGCCTGACCAGCCATATGCCATTACAGAAGAGGATTTGCCAAAGCTTTTTGACGAGTATGATGCCCTTGCCAAAGAAATGGTTATAAGACAAAAAAATGGAAGGGGTTTTAATTTCTTTCATTTTATGATAGATTTAACAGGTGGTCCCTGTTTATACAAACGATTGTCCGGATGTGGCTCCGGAACGGAATATCTTGCAGTGACTCCATGGGGAGATTTGTACCCATGTCATCAGTTTGTTGGTATGGAAGAATTTAAACTTGGCAATGTTGATACAGGCATTGAAAAGTCGGAGCTGGTTGATGAGTTTAAGCTTTGTAATGTTTATGCCAAGGACAAATGCAGGGACTGTTTTGCAAGGTTTTACTGCAGCGGGGGATGTGCTGCAAATTCGTATAACTTCCATGGGAATTTATTAGATGCATATGATATAGGCTGTGAATTAGAGAAAAAGCGTGTAGAATGTGCAATTATGATAAAAGCTGCATTAGCAGAAGACGATTAAGGAGAGGAAAACGATGAAGAAGGCAAAGAGAAATAGTGTGAATACCATTATTGTATTTATTCTGGCTGTTGCGCTGGGAATTTTTACAACGGTTCATGGTCTTGGAAAAGACTGTATCGGTACGGCAGAGAATATTATACTTGGTTTGGATCTCGCCGGTGGTGTCAGCATTACCTATGAGATTGAAGAAGAGGATGCAACGGAGCAGGAGATACAGGATACGATTAAGCGGTTGCAGCAAAGGGCAGACGTCTATTCTACGGACAGTAATGTATATAAAGCCGGATCAGACAGAATCAGTATAGAGATTCCGGGAGTATCAGATGCAGGCAAGATTTTAGAGGAGCTTGGTAAGCCGGGAGCTTTGGAATTTATGGATCAGGAAAATTATCAAAAATTTGCAGCCGGTGAGGAATATGAACCGGTGCTTACCGGTTCCGATGTAAAAAATGCTGCCGCAGCCATTGATAATTCGGGAACAATTAAAGAATATATAGTTGAGTTGGCATTTACAGATGAGGGTACAAAGAAGTTTGCAGATGCAACTACAGCCAATGTGGGAAAACCCATTTATATTATTTATGATGGTGCAGTTGTTTCTTATCCAACCGTGCAGACTGCAATTACCGGTGGAAGTGCTGTGATTAACGGTATGGATGATGATGAAGAGGCAGAAAGGCTTGCGGAGACTATTCGTATTGGTGCACTTCCGATTACATTAAAGGAATTAAGCTCTAATGAGGTGGGAGCTACTTTGGGTAAAGATGCACTAAGCACAACACTGAAAGCCGGTGCTGTTGGTATGTGCATTATTGCAGTAATCATGATTGTGATTTATCTGCTTCCGGGTTTTGTTTCCGTACTTGCTTTGATTGCATATGTTGTCTTGACATTGCTTTGTTTAAATGGCTTTAATGCAAGCCTTACCTTGCCGGGTTTGGCAGGTATTGTGTTATCCATTGGTATGGCGGTGGATGCCAACGTTATTATATTTACACGTATTCAGGAGGAATTGGCAAATGGCGCTTCTGTAAAGGGTGCGATTGATTCAGGCTTTAACAAAGCATTGTCTTCTATTTTGGACAGTAATATTACAACTTTGATTGCAGCAGTTGTGTTATATATCATGGGAATTGGTTCCATTAAGGGTTTTGCATTAACCCTTGGAATTGGTATTGTATTATCAATGTTTACAGCACTTGTTATTACAAAATCCCTGCTGAAAGCTTTATTTACGTTAGGTCTTAAGGATCCTAAGCTGTATGGTATGAAAAAAGAAGCAAATACCCGTGGTTACGTTAAGTTTAGCCGCATTGCATACGGTATCTCCTTTGTGGTCATTGCAGCCGGACTTATTGCGTTACCGGTATTTAAGAGTAAATCTGGTTCTACTTTGAATTACAGTCTGGAATTTACCGGTGGTACTTCCATGACGGTAGAATTTGGCAAACAGTATAATCTTGAGGAAGCCGAGGAGCAGATTTTGCCGGTTGTTGCAGAGGCGGCAGATATCTCAGCGGCAGATATTCAGGTGCAGAATGTAAAGGATACCAATGAGATTGTATTTAAGACATCAAGCTTGGCCAACAGCCAGAGAGATGCCGTGCAGGATGCATTGGAGGAGAATTTTGAAGTAAAAGAATTTGAGATGCAGAATATCAGTTCTACAATTAGTAGTGAGATGCAGAGAAATGCCATTGTTTCTGTTGTTATAGCGACAGTTTTAATGTTGTTATATATTGCTGTCCGGTTCAATGATGTAAAATTCGGTGCAGCCGCTGTTATTGCACTGCTTCACGATGTTTTGATTGTATTTGCGGTGTATTCTATTGGAAGATTATCAGTGGGTAACACATTTATTGCATGTATGCTGACTATTGTAGGTTATTCTATTAATGCGACTATTATTATCTTTGACCGTATCAGAGAGAATCTGGCTGTCATGAACAGCAGGGGAGAAACCTATGAGAATATTGTAAATGTCTCTATTTCGCAAACATTTACAAGGACGATATACACATCCCTGACAACATTTGTTATGGTATTTGTACTTTATATAATGGGTGTGGCATCAATTAAAGAGTTTGCCCTGACCCTGATTTGTGGTATTGTATGTGGTGCATATTCTTCCGTATGTATTACAGGACCTTTGTGGCATTTGTTTAAGACAAAGGCAGGAAAAGTAGAAAAAAACGACGGTAAGAAGAAGGCAAAGAACGCATAAATGTAAAAATATGGGGGCATGGAAAACCATGTCCCTATATCTGTTAGGAGAGGATTATGGCAGAACAAAACTGGGTTATACACACAAAACGTGCAGATTTTCAGGCACTTGGAGAAAAATTTCATATTGATCCCGTGGTGGCAAGGATATTGGTGAACAGGGGTCTTTCAGAGACGGAATTTGAGAATTTTTTACATCCCGATTTGAAACAGCTGCACAGTCCTTTTCTAATGGAGGATATGAATCAGGCAGTCCGAATTATTGTTCATGATATAGAAGAAGGACACAGAATACGGATTGTATCAGATTATGATGTTGATGGCATTATGTCCAATTACATTCTGTATAAAGGATTAAAAAGGGTTGGCGCTGATGTGGATTATGTGATTCCCCACCGTGTCAAAGATGGATATGGTATTAATGAAGAGATTATTGAGACGGCACATCAGGAGAATATTAATACAATTTTGACCTGCGATAACGGAATTGCTGCGAATGCAGCGTTGGGTAAAGCAAAAGAGCTTGGAATGATGGTTGTTGTAACAGATCACCATCAGGTGCCGTTTTCTTTGGAAGGGGAAGAAAAGCAGTATATTCTTCCGCCGGCAGATGCAATTCTTAATCCTAAAAAACCGAGCTGCCAATATCCTTTTGACGATTTATGCGGAGCCGGAGTGACATATAAACTAGTGGAGGCGCTATATCAAAAGCGGGAGATTCCAAAAGAGGAATTAGAGCAGTTTATTGAATTTGTTGCAATTGCAACGGTCTGCGACATGGTTTCCCTGTTAGATGAGAACCGAGTATTTGTAGTGGAAGGTTTAAAGCGGTTAAATCATGAAGCTCATACCGGATTGCGCGCATTAATTAGTGCAAATGCATTGTCTGATAAGAAAATTGAGACCTATCATATAGGATATAAAATAGGACCATGTTTAAATGCTACGGGCAGGCTTGACAGTGCGAAGTCTTCTGTTGAGCTACTGCTGGAGGAGGATACAAATGCGGCTATTGCTAAGGCAGAGCAGATTACAGTTGTTAATGAAGAACGGAAACAAATGACTATTCGTGAAGTGGAACGGGCAATTCAGTTTTTAGATACAGCAGAAGCCATGAGGGTGTTTGTGATTTATCTTAAGGATTGTCATGAAAGTCTTGCAGGAATTATTGCAGGAAGAATCAGGGAACAATATAATCATCCTGTATTTGTTGTAACGGATGCAGGGGAGGATGGAATCCTAAAGGGATCAGGACGTTCAATTGAAGGCTATCATATGTTTGAAGCTCTGCAAAATTGCGGGGATTTACTGTTGAAGTATGGTGGGCACGCAATGGCTGCCGGGTTTTCTTTGGAAAAGGATAAATTAGAGCTATTTACAGAAACGATAAACGAACAGTGCATGTTACAGGAGGCGGATTTTGTTCCGAAGGTATATATTGATGTTCCGATGCCATTTTCTTATGTAAATGAGGAATTAATTATGCAGCTTAATAAGCTTGCTCCCTTTGGCAGGAGAAATGAAAAGCCGCTTTTTGCACAAAAAGACGTTAATATTATATCTATACGCATTATGGGAAAAGACCGTAATGTTGTAAGAGTCACTATGGAAAGCCGGGATGGCTTTATGGCGGAGGGTATTTATTTTAATGCCCAGGAGTTTACTGAAAATATTAAGAATTGGTTTGGTTCAGAAGAATATGACAAGCTATTGCATGGATGGCTGAATAATGTTGTATTGAATATTGTATACTATCCCACAATTAATGAGTATAATGGAAACTGTACCATTCAAATGCAGATTAAGCGGTATGCAATGGCAGCAGTGCGGGAAATGCTTTAGAGTTTACATAAAGGAAAATGAAAGTAGGTGTATTTTATGGCAGGAATGTTAAATAATGATAAAGAGCTGAGTACTCCGAAGGATTTTACGCCACCGGCAGAGCTTTATCAGACACTGGTTGAAAAGGTATTAGAATACCATCCAAATACAGATATTTCCATGATTGAAAAGGCATATGCCATAGCAGATAAGGCTCATGAGGGTCAGGTTAGAAAATCCGGTGAACCATATATCATGCACCCTCTTTGTGTTGCAATTATATTAGCAGAGCTGCAGCTGGATAAGGAAACCATTGTGGCGGGGATTTTGCACGATGTTATTGAAGATACCATTATGACGGATAAAGAAATAGAGCAGGAATTTTCTTCGGAGATTTTGTTATTGGTAGATGGCGTTACAAAATTGACACAGTTGAATTTCTCTCAGGATAAAATTGAGCTTCAGGCAGAGAACCTTCGAAAGATGTTTCTTGCAATGGCGAAGGATATCCGGGTGATTCTGATTAAGCTTGCAGACCGACTGCATAATTTAAGAACGCTGCAATATCAGTCTCCTGCCAAGCAGATTGAAAAGTCCAGAGAAACTATGGACATTTATTCGCCAATTGCACACCGACTTGGCATAAGTAAAATCAAAGTGGAGTTAGATGACCTTTCTTTGCAGTATCTGGAGCCGGAGAAATTTAAGAAGTTAAAGGCAGATCTTGATGAACGTCTTGAGGAGAGGGAGACTTTTATAGCAGATATTGTGCATGATGTGACAGAATGCATTGAGGAATCAGGTATCCAGTCGGAAATTAATGGGCGGGTTAAACATTTTTTCAGTATTTATAAAAAAATGAAGAACCAAAATAAGACTTTGGATCAGATTTATGATGTTTTTGCTGTTCGTATTATTGTGGATAGTGTGCGGGACTGCTATGCGGCTCTTGGTATTATTCATGAGAAGTATACGCCTATCCCGGGGCGTTTTAAGGATTATATTGCAATGCCAAAGTCTAACATGTATCAGTCTTTGCATACAACATTGATTGGTAAAAATGGACAGCCCTTTGAGATTCAAATCCGTACCTATGACATGCACCGGACAGCAGAATATGGTATTGCTGCCCATTGGAAATATAAAGAGAATTTAAACGGAACTGCACAGGATAAAGAGGAGGCAAAGCTTACATGGCTTCGTCAGATTCTGGAATGGCAGAGAGATACGGAAGACAACAAGGAATTTATGAATGCAGTTAAAACTGACCTTGATTTGTTTGCTGAGCAGGTATACTGCTTTACGCCCAATGGGGATGTCAAGAGCCTTCCTGCCGGTTCTACACCAATTGATTTTGCCTATGCAATTCATTCAGCTGTTGGTAACAAGATGGTGGGTGCCCGGGTCAACGGAAGACAGGTTCCTGTTACGTATGAATTGAAAAACGGTGACAGGGTTGAGATTGTAACATCCGGGAATTCCAAGGGACCGAGCCGTGACTGGTTTAATATTGTAAAATCTGCTCAGGCAAAGAATAAAATTAACCAGTGGTTCAAGCAGGAATTTAAAGAGGAGAACATTGTAAGAGGAAAGGAACTTTTATTGCAGTATTGCAAAGCTAAGGGTTACAATTTTGCAATGTTTAATAAACCGGTTATTCAAAAAGAAGTATTGAAAAAGTACAATTTTTTGGACTGGGATTCCGTTTTGGCGGCAATTGGACATGGAGGCCTTAAAGAGGGCCAGGTCATGAACAAAATGATTGAGATAGAGGCAAAAGAGGAACGTGTCCGTCTGACAGAGGACGAACTTTTAGAACAGATTAACCAGCATAGTGATTTGCGAAGGATTAGCAGGTCTAAGGGCGGAATTATGGTGAGAGGTGTGGATGATGTAGCCGTGCATTTTTCTAAATGCTGTTCCCCGGTTCCGGGAGACGAGATTGTTGGATTCATTACCAGAGGACGGGGTATCTCAATTCATCGTACGGATTGCGTTAATATTGTGGGTATGGGAGATATTGACAGGAACAGGCTGATAGATGCAGAGTGGCAGCCGGAAGCAGCGGAAGAAGGCAACGCAACTTATTCCTCAGAAATCCGAATTTTTGCGGCAGACCGTACGGGAATGCTGTTTGATATTTCAAAGGTGTTTACCGAGTCTAATATTAATGTGACAGCAGTGAACAGTAAGAGTAATCATAAAAGTGAACGGGCAACCTTTACGGTATCCTTTGATATAAAGACAGTAGATCAGTTAAACAGTGTAATTGCAAAGCTGCGCATGATTCCGGGTGTGCTGGATGTTGAGCGGAGCGTGGGTTAAGATTTATCTTAATTATAGAGCTGGAAGAAAGAAGAGGGACAGATATGGCTGACTTAGAGATATTTAGGAAGACTTTGGGGAATATGGGAACAAATTGTTATATACTGGTAAACCATGATATGGACGAATGTGTTGTGTTCGATCCGGCAGACGAAGTAGATGTGTTAAAGGAGATTTTTGATACTCCATCGTTTAAGCTGCAGGCAATTTTTTTAACACATGGGCATTATGACCATATTGGTGCGGTCAAGGCATTGAGAGAGGCCTATGGTGTACCAGTATATGCGTCTAAGGAGGAGGATGCCGAAGTGCTTGGCAATCTCGAGGTGAATTTATCCGCAATGTTTGGAAATGCGGTAACACTGCAGGCAGATGAAGTGTTAAGGGACAGTGAAGAGCTGGAGATAATAGGTACAAAAATTAAGTGTATTCTGACACCGGGACATACTGCCGGTGGAATGTGCTATTATATTGAGGAGTTAAAATCTCTGATTGCTGGAGATACTCTTTTTGCGGGCAGTGTGGGAAGGACAGATTTTCCTACGGGAAATGGTGCGAAGCTTATTAATTCCATTCATGAAAAGCTTTTTATATTGCCGGATGACACAAAAGTATTTCCCGGACATATGGATGCTACTACCATTGGATATGAAAAGGTAAATAATATGGTGTGCGGACTGTAGATATGATATATTTGAATCAAAACACAGATTTATATAACAATGATATACGTGCCATGCTGCAGGCTTTTTTTGATAATGAGAAGATTGTGACAGAGAAGGAAGGAACACGCCTTTCCCTGACAGTTAATTTTGTGACGCAGCGGGATGTGGAAGCCGGAGTGCCGGAGGGGGGATATGTCACATATACATTAGAGGATGAAGACGGATACGGGGAAAGCAGGACAATTGTGGTTGATTTTCTTAATAAAAAAATTGCCCGCAATCCCTTAAAGGCAGGGCTTTATCGTCTGCTATCAGAGTATACGGGTAAAGAGCTTCCATGGGGAAGCATGACGGGGGTGCGCCCCACCAAGGTTGCCACGGAACTGATGGAACATGGTAATACAGAAGAATATATTCGAAGGGTTTATACGGAGACTTATCTGACGATTCCCCAAAAAGCGGATATTTGTATAGAAGTTGCCAGTACGGAACAGGAGATTTTCAGGGACTTTTCCTTTGAAGAAGAATATTGTATTTATGTGGGAATTCCATTTTGCCCCACAAGGTGTCTATATTGTTCCTTTACCTCTTATCCGATTAAAAAGTATGAAGACAGGGTAGAAGATTATCTTGAGGCTCTTTTTTTAGAGATGGATTTTATTGCAGCAGCGCCTGCTTATGCAGACAAAAGACTGGTTGCAATTTATATTGGGGGTGGGACCCCGAGTGCCTTAAGCGAAGGGCAGATGGAAAGACTTCTTGTCAAAATCAGAAATACATTTGATTTTAGATATGTAAAGGAATTCTGCGTGGAGTGTGGAAGACCTGACAGTATAACGGAAGAGAAGTTAACCGTGATTAAAAAATCCGGGGTAACACGTATCAGTATTAATCCTCAGACTATGTCAGATCAAACACTAAAGCTGATTGGCAGAAACCATAGCGTTCGGCAGACAAAGAACGCATTTGCACTTGCAAGAGGGATAGGGTTTGACAATATTAATATGGATATGATCACAGGCCTGCCCGGGGAGGATATAGGGGATGTATTACATACATTATCGGAGATAAAAGCTCTTAAACCGGATTCTTTGACGGTACATTCGCTTGCCATTAAGCGGGCTGCCAATCTGAACATCGAAATGGAACATTATAAAAGCCTAATTAAGGGGAGTACTAATGAGATGCTGATGGCGGTGGATTCATGTGCTAGGGAGATCGGATTGCTGCCCTATTATCTGTACCGGCAGAAAAACATTCCGGGGAAGCTGGAAAATATTGGTTATGCAGAAAAGGGAAAGGAATGCATTTACAATATTCTGATTATGGAGGAGAAAATGGATATTATTGCCCTTGGTGCAGGGGCAAGTTCCAAGTTTGTGTTCCATAAAGAGAATCGTATTGAACGGGTAGAAAATGTAAAGAACGTGGATGAGTATATAAAGCGTATCTATGAAATGATAGAGAGGAAGAGAAGCTTTATTCTTAGAGCGTAAGATGTACAATTGCTTATCATCTTGGAAAGGAGGGTTTGCATGATTCAAATTGAACGGGAAGATGTTGAAGTAGACGAGATTTCAAATTATCTTACAGAAGATTTGAGAACGGAGATTAACCATGGAATAGAGGTGAGCAGGCTTGCCGGAATGCTTGCAAGGGAGCTCAAATTAGAATCGGAGCTATGCCATGATATTGAGATCGCAGGTGTGCTGCATGATATAGGGAAGCTTAGGGTCAGTACATACCTTTATGGTGGGGCAGAGGATACCCTAAATGTGGAAAAAATGCGATATGTCCGCATGCATGCTACCCTTGGTTATGAGGTGGTAAAGCAGGAGGGGTACCCTGACCGGGTTTGTGAGATTATTTTGCATCACCATGAGAATTATGACGGCACCGGTTATCCGAGTAATCTGGTGGGGAACAACATTCCCATTGGTGCCCGAATACTTCGGATATGTGACGTCTTTGTGGCTTTGACCTCAGACCGCCCCTATCGGAAAGCATTTGACTGCAAGACAGCTATGGAACTGCTCATTGAGGAAGTACGTCATTTTGATATGAAAATTTTTCTGGCATTTCAAAGTATTGCACATGGGGAGATAGAGGCAAAGAAAATGAAGAGGGATGTACAGGATAAGCTGGTATATTAAAAAGAATAGAAAGGAATAAAATAAATGGCAATGAAGAAGAAACCGGTTACCGGAATGAAGGATATATTACCAAAAGAAATGGAGATTCGTGATTATGTAATCAGTCAGATTAAAGAGACTTATACGACCTTTGGATTTTCCACTATCGAAACTCCCTGTGTCGAGCACATTGAGAACCTAAGCTCTAATCAGGGTGGTGAAAATGAGAAGTTGATTTTTAAGATTATGAAGCGTGGAGATAAGCTTACGGCTTCTGTTCCCAAAGCTAATGAGGATGCAAATGTATTAGCAGACAGCGGTCTTCGTTACGACCTGACACTACCTCTCTCCAGATATTATGCCAATAATGCTAATGACCTGCCAAGCCCATTTAAGGCTTTGCAGATGGGAAATGTGTGGCGGGCAGATCGTCCCCAGAGAGGAAGATACCGACAGTTTATGCAATGTGATATCGATATTTTAGGTGAACCCACTATTTTAGCAGAGATTGAACTCATTACTGCCACCACAACATTGCTTGGAAAGATTGGATTTGAGAAATTTACAATCAGGCTTAATAACCGTAAAATGTTAAAGGCAATGGCGGCTTATTGCGGATTTGATGAGAAGGACTATGATAATGTGTTTATTACACTGGATAAAATGGATAAGATTGGTATGGAGGGTGTTGCAGGAGAGTTGGAGGAGCAGGGCTATCCCACGGAGAATATACGCAAATATCTTACACTTTTTGAAAAGACAACTGATGATATAGACGGAGTGGAGTTCTTGAAGGACACTTTGGGTGACTTCTTGGAGCCTGGTGTTGCCGAGGATTTGGAAACAATTATGAAAAGCGTCAGTGTCACAAAATCTGCTGATTTTAAGATTGTATTTGACCCTGCCCTAGTCAGGGGAATGTCTTATTATACAGGACCAATTTTTGAGATTTCCATGGATGAGTTCGGGGGCTCTGTTGGCGGCGGTGGCCGGTACGATGAGATGATTGGAAAGTTTACGGGACAAAATACACCTGCATGCGGGTTTTCCATTGGATTTGAGCGGATTGTTATGCTGTTGCTGGAAAAAGATTATCAGATTCCTTCAAAAGACGAGAAGACTGCCTATCTTGTGGAAAAAAATATGCCACAGGATAAAATGCTGGAGATTCTTAAAAGGGCTAACGAGCACAGGGCAAATGGCAGACAGATTAATATTGCCATCATGAAGAAAAATAAAAAATTCCAGAAAGAGCAGTTGGAGAAGGAAGGATATACGGTGTTCGAGGAATTTTATGCGGATTCCTTTAGATAGTTAGATAAGGATAATATGATTAAAAAGCATTGGTTATTTCAAAGTGGTTTAAAATCAAAAAGGTTAAGAAATAGGAGGAAGTCATGGCAGAGTCGATGAAGGGTTTGAAAAGAACCCACAGATGTACAGAGGTAAGTAATCAGAATACAGGTGAGACTATCACCGTAATGGGCTGGGTTCAAAAGAGCCGGAATAAGGGCGGCATCATTTTTGTGGATTTAAGAGATAGAAGCGGGCTGTTGCAGGTGATTTTTGAGGAGGAAAAATGTGGCGCTGAGAGCTTTGCAAAGGCAGAGAAGCTTAGAAGCGAGTTTGTTGTGGCAATTACCGGTGAGGTGGCACTGCGCGCAGGAGGCATTAATAAGAACCTTGCAACTGGTGATATTGAGATTATTGCAAAAGATATTCGGATTCTTTCCGAGTCAGAGACCCCGCCGTTTCCTGTTGAAGAGAATTCCAAAACCAAGGAGGATATACGTCTCAAATACCGTACCCTTGATCTTAGAAGAGCAGATTTACAACGCAATCTTATGTTGAGAAGTAAGGTGGTCAGCATTATTCGGAATTTCCTTGCAGATGAGGGATTTTTGGAAATAGAAACACCGATACTTAATAAGTCAACACCAGAGGGGGCAAGGGACTACCTGGTGCCAAGCCGTGTGCATCCGGGAAGCTTTTATGCACTGCCCCAGTCGCCTCAGATTTTTAAACAGCTTTTGATGGCTGCGGGCTACGACCGATATTATCAGGTAGCAAAATGCTTCCGTGACGAGGACTTGCGGGCAGACCGCCAGCCGGAATTTACCCAGATTGATATGGAGCTTTCTTTTGTGGACATAGAGGACGTATTGGATGTAAATGAACGCCTGCTCGCCAGAGTGTTTAAAGAGGCTATTGATGTGAAGGTGCCTTTGCCGATTCCGAGAATGACTTGGAAAGAGGCAATGGAGAGGTTTGGTTCCGATAAGCCGGATGTGCGCTTTGGGATGGAGCTTGTAAATGTGACTGATGTTGTAAAGGATTGTGAATTTGCCGTATTTAAGGGTGCCATCGAAAATGGGGGGTCTGTCCGTGCCATAAATGTAAAAGGCCAGGGCGGTATGCCGAGAAAGAAGATTGATGCATTGGTGGATTTTGCCAAGGGCTATGGAGCAAAGGGTCTTGCCTATATTGCGATTCAGGAGGATGGCAGCCTTAAGTCATCATTTGCCAAGTTTATGAAAGAGGAAGAGATTAATGCCCTTGTTGAAAAGACAGAGGGAAAGTCCGGAGACTTGTTGCTTTTTGCCGCTGATCGGGACAAGATTGTATTTTCTGTGCTGGGTGCACTCCGCTGTGAAATGGCAGAACAGTTAGGGCTTGTGAGCAAGGATGACTACAGGTTCTTATGGATTACTGAATTTCCTGTATTTGAGTGGTCTGATGAAGAGGAGCGCTATCAGGCAATGCATCATCCTTTTACCATGCCGATGGAGGAGGATTTAGAGATGCTTGACACAGACATGGGAAAGGCGAGGGCGAAGGCTTACGATATTGTATTGAATGGTGTGGAATTGGGCGGTGGTTCCGTCAGAATCCATCAGGATGACATACAGGAAAAAATGTTTGAATTGTTAGGAATCAGTAAAGAGGATGCCAACGATCGGTTTGGATTTTTACTGACGGCATTTAAGTATGGTGTTCCACCGCATGCAGGGATTGCATTTGGACTGGACCGGATGATTATGCTTATGACAGGTGCAGATTCCATTCGGGATGTAATTGCGTTTCCAAAGATTAAGGATGCGAGCTGCCTGATGAGCAATGCGCCGGATAAGGTGGATGAAAAACAGTTAAAGGAGCTTTGTATTGAGGTAGTAAACGAACAATAAAAGGAAGATGCTGCGGGGGGAGATAATCCAGCCGCAGCATCTTCTTATAATGCTTCTTTTAATTTATTAATTTGTTGTTGTGTGTATTTTGGGAATGAATTTAAAATAATCCTGTCATCTACTTTGTTTTGTAGAAGCCGGATAATTGACTGCTCGGTTTCTGCCTGAGCCATGTCCTGTGCTATATCCTGAGCCATATGCTGTGCAATATCTTTAGCAATATCTTGTGCAATATGCTGAGCCATATCTTTAGCCATATCTTGAGCCATATCCTGAGCCATTCCTGCTGCTATTATTTTAAGTTCCGGTTCAAATAATTTTGTAACAGAAGCTATCATTGTCATCGTCTCCTTCCATTGTTGGGTTTGTTTTTCATTTACATGCATTACCACACTCATAACAGAATCAGCAAGAGCCTGTTCACTGTCATTGTTTATCGCACCAGCATCTGCAATTAAAGTAGTCAATTCAGTCTGTGTTAAGTTGCGTTTGAGGCTTTTTAGCCAGCGGTTTTGTTTGTCAGAAGCTTTAAGTCTGTTGGTAACTATAATTTGGGTTACGAAGGGAGTTTTACCTGTCACAGAGTATATCCCACTGTCGCACTCACTGACAAGGTAGCCTTCACAATGCAAAGTATGTATCATTTCTCTGGGATAGCGTTCTCTTATTAATGTGAGGGTAATCTCATCAGCATGAATGTGGTTCACTGTGCCGCTTAAGGTTTTGTAAAGACACCCGTAAGCAATTGTTTTGTAAAAGGTATCAATATTCATTGATGCATCTGGTGATTTATATTCAATGATATTGTATCTGCGGAATATCTTACCGATACTGTTGGTAAGTTCAAAGTCTGCAATTTTCTTAATCACCAGTAAATCAAGAGAAAGGGGTTTTTGGGACACATTTTGTTCTCGTATAAATTCCAGAATGTCCCGGTTATCCTTAAATCCCAGTTCCATTGCAGCGCAAAATGCGGGATGCCATTGTGCTTTTGTATCGTCCATAGTCCTCCTGTCCGGCAGGATGTATGAATGATTTTTGTGAGCAACGAGCTAAGCGTGCATGCTTGCATGCACATTTGAAGACTGCCGCAAGGTTGTTGACTTGCCAAGACTGACAGGGTAACCTACTATCATTCCTCTCCTGCCTGTTAAATTAAATAAATTGGATATAAAGCAAGAGCTCACTGCTGTAAATACAGCATATGCTTAAGAATGATTTCAGAAAATATATTTCTTGTAAATCATGAAACGAATTTGCTTTTGATTATCTTAACATATGGAAATTTAAAAAGCAATGATTAAATAATGGATTTAATTGCGTA
>JAIDHZ010000293.1 GCA_029052995.1 Lachnospiraceae bacterium
CTTTCGCCTGGTGATTCGGCTACCCTGATATGTTGAAGTGATTTATGGCTATCAAATTAAAGAAAATAAAATTACTAAAAATATAAACATAATTAAAGTTATTAACTGATTACTTTGTATTTATTGCTTTTTCCCATATTATTTCAAATTCTTCTTTCCTTATCTCAATTCCCTCAAATTGTATATCTTCATTAATCACACTTAACTCAGGAAGTTCACATTCAGATAAAAATGTTTCATTGCTACTTATATCTCCCCAAGCATAGCCCATCAAATCATCTCTGTAAACCTCCACTTTTCTAATCTCATTTCTGTTATCGTCTAATTCTGAAAATAAAAGAATAGGTTCATCTGGGAAGTTATGTTTCCAGCGTACTTTTATATACATCATATTAATCACCTACCTTTCCAAATGAAATTATTCTATCGGTTAGGTCTAATGATTCTTGATTTAATATAACAAATACATTATCTCTTCCAATAGTCACCTCCAAATCAGTAACATCTATTTCTACATAATGCGAATATTTATTACCTTGGAATGGATTATTTATAAAATTCCTCGACAGTTGTGCAGGAGTTTTTGTACCTGGTACAATATCAGACAAATATTGTCCCTCACCATAAAAACAATCTTTAGGATTATTTGCCTTTAACGATGGGTTTAATTTTCGAGAATTAATTATGCCGTTCATTCCTTTTTCATTAATGTAATGATATAGTGTTTTTGTTTTTATTCGACCTCCACCAAATGGCAAAACTGCAAACCCTCTGTTTATCTTTTTTCTTGCACCACCGGAACTTCCACCGCCTTGGAACGCACTTGAAACCTTATTGACAAACCTTCCAGCTGACTCCTTCACACTGCTTACCATCTTTGGCAGGTTCGCCTTGGCAAAATCCTTCACCTTTTTGGCTCCCCACTGGGCTGCTTTTCCTGCTGCAATGCCTACTGCCATCGCACCTGCCGTATAGGCTAAGGCTTCCCCGACAGACTTTCCTTCACTCCTTGCCTGCATATAGGTGTCATAGTTTGCTTTAACCCCGGCCGCCACGTTACCGACTTTTCCGACTGCCTTGCAGACGTCCGCTATCTTCGCCGCTGTCTTAATCGCCTTGATGGATTTGGTGGCTTTTGCCACTCCGGAAACTACCGTTCCCACCACCGGGATTCCGCAGGCAAAGGATATGGCGGCATTGACATAATCGCCCTCCATTGCATACAGTGCACCGTTGATAAGGTCTGCCCCGTCAAAGAACAATCCTGCCCAGTCAAGTGCAGTATGAAGCCACTGGTACTTGCTCTTCTCTCCCTGATCCTGTGTACTTTCCGGACTTAACCCAAACGGGTCAACCAAACTCACCGGATTTCCTTCGCAGTAAGCATACCTGTTCAGGCTCTGGCTGCTTACAATATCACCAACCTTGATATCCTGGTTGATAAACCTCTTGATATCAGGATTATAGTAGCGGGCTCTCATGTAGTAAAGTCCGTTTCTATCCGTTACCACACCATAGCTTCCGTTATACAAAAACCTTATCTTTGTAATGGCATCCTTCAGCAGCTCCCCATATGTCCCGTAGGAGAAGCGCTCCACTGCCTGGCCGCTCCTGTCTGTGATTAACGTGGTGGAACCGATGTTGTCATAATGGTATGCGTAGTACTCCCCTGTTCCCGTATTATACTGCGCCGCAAGCCCTTCCGCACCGTAGTAGTACAGTGTACGGGTATTGTCTGCCTCATAAGCGGTAATCATCCGGCTTAAGGAACCGCCTGTGTCCGTTACATATTCAGTTGTAAGCCCGTCCTCCGTTGTGGCAATGCGGGTATTTTCTGCATCGTAGGTATAGGTTATCCCGCCCGCTTCCACAAGACGGTTTCTGCAGTCATAGGTTAATTCCTGCATCTTACCGTCCACCGGGCCGTAGGTCATGTTGCCCTTTTCGTCATACCGTACCGCTTCCCCGTTATAGGTCTTTAAGCGGTTGGCATCGTCATAGGTCATGGTGACCGTGGCCAGCACTCCGGGGTTTGGCGCATTTGACGTGGACTTCGTGGTCATCTCCCCGAAGACGTCATACTCATAAGTACTCTGCTGCAGTATGTTACCGTTTTTGTCTTTATCCGTCTGGGATATTAACTGCCCTGCTGCATCATACTTCCGCTCCTCCGTGGAACCGTCTGCCCTTGTAATCTTACATAGCCTTCCATAGTTGTCATATCCGTAGATGAAGGTTCCTCCGGAACTGCTCTCCATCGTCTTTACGCTGCCGTCATCATGGTATGTGTACCTTACGGTCTCACCGCCCGGATAGGTAAGGGTTACCATGTTTCCAAGCTCATCATAGCCGTACTTTACTTCATGGCCGTTGCAGTCCACATACTTTGTCACACGATCCAGGCTGTCAAATTCACGGTGGATTGTTTCCCCGCTCCCGAAAAGGTTCTCAAGCACTCCTGATTTCTCCGTAACATCGGTTATGTTTCCGTTGGCGTCATAGGTGTAGGTGATGGTCCCAAGCCCGTCAGAGACTGACTTTATCCGGTTTAATCCGTCATACCTGTAGGTGGTCTTTTCCCCTGC
>JAIDHZ010000294.1 GCA_029052995.1 Lachnospiraceae bacterium
GGAGGTTTATGCAATCTCTGCAGTTAGCGGAGAAGGGGTAAAGGAACTGCTTTCGCATTTACATGAGCTAGTAAAATATTCACCACAGGAAACTGTAGAATTTGAGACAGAATATGTTCCAACCTTTGATTTTTCAAATGAACCCTTTACAGTTGAGGTTGATCCAAAAGATAAACACATCTTTATTGTAGAAGGACCCAAAATTGAGAAAATGCTGGGTTATACCAATTTAGATTCCGAAAAGGGATTTGATTTTTTCCAGCGGTTCTTAAAAGATAATGGGATAATTGGGGAACTTAAGGCAAAAGGTATTGAAGATGGAGATGTCGTACGAATGTATTACTTAGAATTTGAGTATTATGAATAATTTTCCTAAAGGAGTAAATACTATGACAAGTAAACAAAGAGCTTATTTAAAAGGAATTGCCATGAATATGGAGCCCATTATTAATGTAGGAAAAAGCAGTGTTTCACCGGAATTGGTTAAGTCAGTGGAAGAGGCCATTAACAAAAGGGAACTGATAAAACTTGGAGTATTAAAAAACTGTGTGGATGATCCAAGAGAAATAGCGGAAACCATTGCAGAGCGTACCCATTCGGAGGTTGTTCAGGTTATTGGCAAAAAAATCATTTTATATAAGAAAAATAAAGATAAACCGATTTATAATCAGGAGGCATAATATGGCTGCCATAGGAATAATGGGAGGAACTTTTAATCCCATTCATATTGGACATATTAAAATTGCACAGGCTGCATATACACAATATAATTTAGACGAAGTATGGTTTATGCCTAATCATATACCCGACTATAAACCAAAAGATGAATTGATTTCCGGGAAGCATCGTCTTGCCATGGTAAAGCTTGCAGTTGCAGATATTCCTGATTTTAAAGTATCTGATTATGAATTAGAGCAGTCAGGCAATACCTATACTGCAAAAACATTTCAGGGACTTTGTGACAGGTATAAAGAGCATAACTTTTATTTTATTATGGGAGCTGATTCACTTGAATATTTTGACAAATGGAGAAATCCTGAGATAATTTTACAGTGTGCAAGGATTTTAGTTGCTCCCAGGGATGATGATGGAATTTCCATTTTGGAACAACAGATTAAAAAGTCAAATAACGACTTTGGAGGAGAATATTTCTATCCCATTAACTGTTCACTTATTCCATGTTCATCCCATGAGATACGGAATGCAATTTATAATAATGAAATTTTAAAATTTTCCGAGGTAAAAAAGTTCCTTCCTGATAGTGTTTATGAGTATATTATTGAACATGGTTTATATAATGATATGTAATTTGGAAAATATGCCGGGTTAATAGAAAAAAGAATGTTGTTTCGTTGAAATCGCATTCTTTTTTTGTTATAATATGTAAATGATTGTATGATAGGAGAAATACAATGGAGAGAATAAAGATGCGGGAGAAGCTTCAGGAAAAACTTCCAACTAAACGGTATGAGCATTCACTTGGTGTAGAGTACACTGCCGGAACAATGGCATTTATATATGGGGTTGATCTCGAAAAATCATTGATTGCAGGTCTTTTACATGACTGTGCAAAGTATGTTCCTAATGATAAGAAAATTGCAAAATGTAAAAAACGTGGGATTCCAATTACAGATTATGAATTAAAAAATCCGGAGCTCTTGCATGCAAAGCTTTCTGCTGTATACGCTAAAGAAAAATATGGGGTAGAAGATGAGGAGATCTTGTCAGCTATCCGGTCCCATACAACCGGAAAACCGGCTATGTCCACCCTTGATAAGATTATATATATAGCTGATTATATTGAACCTAATCGTAATATATTACCGGATATGGAACAGATCAGGAAAGAGGCGTATAAGGATTTAGATGTTTGCCTGATTCATATTTTGCGTAATTGTGTGAATTATCTTCAAAAAAAAGGAAGTACAATGGATCCTGTAACAATGGAAACATATAATTATTATAAAAATCACACATGTTTGGAGGAGAAGAATATATGACGAGTAAAGAGATGGCCAAAATAGCATTATCAGGTCTGGAAGACAAAAAAGGTGATGATATTAAAATAATTGATATTTCTGAAGTTTCAGTAATGGCAGATTATTTTTTAATTGCAAGTGGCACAAACAGAAATCAGGTGCAGGCAATGGCGGATACCGTAGAGGAAAAGCTTCATGAAGCGGGTGTTTTACCAAGACAGATTGAAGGGTATAATACTGCAAATTGGGTTTTAATGGACTTTAATGATGTCATTGTCCATATTTTTAATGAGGAGGATCGGTTATTTTATAATTTAGAAAAAATATGGCTGGATGGTAAAGTGATTGATACAGCATTATTAAATGCATAGTTAATTGCGGAGGTAATCCTGACTACATTTTGTTTTGAAATGTATGGCAGGAAATAACAATGGGGGATATATGGATAGAGAATCACTTATTATAAGAAATAATTTAGAAGTTAATAAACTGGCTGCAAGATGTTTAAGAATAACAGTTTTATTTTTGATTTCATTATGGC
>JAIDHZ010000295.1 GCA_029052995.1 Lachnospiraceae bacterium
AAGTGGCAGATGGGTATGCAATCAGCAACCGAACAGCAACTCCGAATCTGATTACAGTTAAGGGAGCAGAGAGTGCGGTGAACACAATAGAGGAAGTGGTAGTTGATGTGAATGTATCCGGAAAGAATAGAAATGTCACAATGCAGGCAGCACCGATTTTTTTGGATAAAAGCGGAAGGGTGTTAGATGCTTCCAAATTTGAATATGATGTTACACGAATCGATGCATTGGTTGAGATTCTCCCGACAAAGCAAATTCTTGTTAAGTTGGAAACCACAGGAGCACCGGCAGATGGTTATTTGGTGGCAAATGTAGATTATCAGCCAACAGAAATTCATGTAGTAGGAAAAGCAGGTATACTTTCGTCATTAAATGAAGTTGTTATCAATGATATAGATGTGACAGGCTGCAATAAGGATTTGGAAACGTCGGTAGACATTCTTAATTATTTGCCCAATGGGGTTAGTATGGTTGGTGACAATTCAGAGATTATGGTTAAAATTGCCATTGAAAAGGTTTTAGAAAAAACATTTACGTTAAGTCTTAAAGATATAAATATAGTCGGAAAAGATGATAAGCTGGAATATACCATTTTAAATGATTCTGATATTAAATTGTCACTCGGCGGATTGAAGGAGAACTTGAATGAAATTAAGATATCTGAATTTCTTCCGTCTATAAATATATCAGGATATGGACCTGGTGAGTATAAAGTGCAGTTGAATTTGCAGGATATAGAAGGGATTGACATATTGAAAAAAGATATAATAAAAATTGAGATAAAGGAGAAGGAATAGCTATTGATAGGAGGGGTAGTATGGTAACACAAAAGGTTGTGATTGCCGAGCCTTCCGGATTGCATTTGAGGCCGGCAGGAAAGCTATGTGAGGTATGTCAGAGGTATCAGTCTAAGATACAGATTAAGAAGGGGGACAGTGTAGCAAATGCAAAAAGTGTTTTGGGGTTGTTGGCAGCAAGAGTGCAAATGGGCGATGAAGTTGAGGTTGTTTGTGATGGTTTAGATGAGCAGGAGGCGCTTGATAAGATTGTTCATGTCATTGAGGAAGGATTTGGCTTATCGGAGGTTTAAAAATGCAACACAGTGAATCAAAGGAATTAATAGCAGCTTTAAAAGGGATTGTGGAAGAGAGTGATAATATTGTGTTCTTTGGGGGGGCTGGAGTATCGACAGAAAGTGGTATACCAGATTTTCGAAGTGTGGATGGGTTATATAACCAAAAATACAAATACCCGCTTGAAGTTATGGTCAGTCATAGCTTTTATATTAATCATACAGAGGAATTTTTTGATTTTTATAAAAATAAGATGATTGCATTGGATGCAAAACCCAATGCTGCACATTTAAAGCTGGCAAAATTGGAGAAGCAGGGCAAGGTTAAGGCCGTTGTCACACAAAATATTGATGGTTTACATTACACCGCAGGAAGCAAAGAGGTGATGGAATTACACGGAAGTATACATCGTAATTATTGTGAGAAGTGTGGGAAATTTTATCCTGTTGAATATGTGGTGAAGTCAGATAAAGTACCGAAATGTGAGTGCGGAGGAACCGTAAAGCCAGATGTTGTTTTGTATGAAGAAGGTCTTGACTATGAGATTATGCAAAAAACGGTTTCTTATATCAGTAAAGCGGATGTAATGATTATTGGAGGCACTTCTTTGGCGGTATATCCGGCAGCAGGTTTTATTGATTACTTTAGAGGCCGACATTTGGTTGTAATAAATATGGATCCTACAAGCAGGGAGGTTGATGCTGATATTGTTATTCGGGAAAGAATAGGAGAGGTTTTTGATCAGATATGAATATGATTAAATAGGGAGCTATAAGGGATGCTTATGGTTCCCTTTTGTTGAATAATGAATACAAATAGGAAAAATACAAAAACTTGAATTTTAGGGGTGTACAACCCACAAGTTATAGTATATAATTAATTTATAGGAAATCATTAGGACATAAGGAGAGGTTATATGAATATTAATCTTGAATATTATAAGATTTTCTATCATGTAGCCACAGAACTGAGTATAACAGGTGCTGCGAAAAAACTTTGCATATCGCAGCCTGCTGTATCTCAGGCAATTAAGCAGCTTGAGCAGGGACTTGGTATTGAGCTTTTTACCAGGTGTGCAAAGGGTGTCAGTTTAACTCGTGCAGGAACTTTACTGTTTTCTTATGTAGGTAATGGTTATGAAACAATTTTGGCAGGTGAGCAAAAGCTTGTTCAGATGATGAACCTGCAATATGGTGAGGTGAGGATTGGCGCCAGTGATATGACATTACAGTTTTATTTGTTGCCATATTTGGAGCAGTTTCATCAGTTGTATCCGGAGATTAAGGTTACAGTTACCAATGCCCCAACGCCACAGACTATTGACCACCTGAATCAAGGCAGGATTGATTTTGCAGTTGTGACAAAACCTTTGCCCGGTAATTTCGACTATGAAGTTTTTACTGTAAGGAAGATACAAGATATTTTTGTGGCAGGGGAAAAGTTCCTTGAACTGAAAGGTAAACGGTTGGAATATACCCAATTATCAGATTTGCCGCTTATATGCTTGGAAGGAGACACCAGTACAAGAAAATATGTAGATAGCTTTTTGGAAAAGAATGGTGTGGTTGTTGAACCTGAATTTGAACTTGCAACAAGCGAAATCATAGTACAGTTTGCAATGCGTAATCTTGGAATTGGATGTGTAGTAGAAGATTTTGCAAAAAAGGCAATTGATTGTGGTGAGTTGTTCAGTTTAGAGTTTGAAAAAGTAATACCGCAGAGGGATATGTGCGTGATTATTGATAAGCGTTCTACCATGTCAGTTGCAGCAACGAAACTAAAGGAGTTACTGAAAGTTAAAGATGCGAGCATTGATTCGTAAAGTATTTGATAAAAGATTAGTGAGTAAATATTTTTGTATAAAGGTTGTAGATTTAGGAGGAAGAATATGGAGTTGAATAACACCTTTAAATTAGTGAATGAAAATGGACAAGAGATTATGTATGTTGGTTTAAGTGTTGTTGAGAATCCGGAAAGCGGACAGCGCTATTTGATTTATACAGAGGCTGAGAATGCAAAAGAGGTTTCTGACAAGTATGTAGATTTGTATGCCTGTCTGTATAGTAAGGAAAATGGCCGGATTGTATTAGACCCAATTACAACAGAGAAAGAAAAGACTTTAATTAAAACTTTCATTGAAGAAAATATACGAGTAGCATAAAAGTCATGTGACTAATGAAAAGAAATAAGCCCTGCCGGATGCTTCAAATCAAGCAGGACTTATTTTTTTCATGAATTGAATGGCTGCGATTTTGTTGGCGCACTAATCCGTACAAAGCCGTTATGAAGTTAGTGCATAATAGAGAGTTATATCAAACATTAAAAATATTAATTTTACTTATACCATCTCTTATAGTATACTATACCCGTACATGGCTTTTGATAACAGGAGTACCATCGTACTAATCAGAAAGTTTCAGGTTTTCAAATCAAAGAGAAAGGGTTAAACAAATGGTCAAAGCAGTAGTAGGAGCAAATTGGGGAGACGAAGGAAAGGGAAAAATTACAGATATGCTTTCAAAGGAGGCAGACATTATTGTCCGCTTTCAGGGAGGGGCAAATGCAGGACACACTATTGTAAATGATTACGGTAAGTTTGCATTACATACCCTGCCTTCCGGTGTATTTTATAATCATACTACCAGTATTATTGGAAATGGTGTGGCATTGAATATTCCGGTTTTATTTAAAGAAATTAAGGGAATTGTGGAGCAGGGAGTGCCAATGCCAAAGATATTGGTATCTGACAGGGCGCAGATTGTAATGCCATATCACGTTTTGCTTGATGAATATGAAGAGGAACGTTTGGCAGGAAAGTCATTTGGTTCCACAAAGTCCGGTATTGCTCCCTTCTATTCCGATAAATATGCAAAAATTGGTTTTCAGGTTGCGGAGCTGTTTGATGAAACGGTATTAAAGGATAAGCTGGAGCGTGTGATTGTACAAAAGAATATTTTGCTGGAGCATTTATATCATAAGCCTTTGTTAAAGGTGGAGGAGCTGTTTACTACATTAATGGAGTATCGCGAAATGGTTGAGCCTTATGTATGTGATGTATCAGCATTTTTGTATGAAGCCATTAAAGAGGGGAAAAATATTCTCTTAGAGGGTCAGTTAGGCTCGCTAAAGGACCCTGACCATGGAATTTATCCTATGGTAACATCATCTTCCACTCTGGCAGCTTACGGCGCAATCGGTGCAGGGATTCCGCCCTATGAGATTAAGAAGATTGTTACAGTGGTAAAAGCATATTCCTCTGCGGTAGGTGCAGGTGCTTTTGTCAGCGAGATTTTTGGTGAAGAGGCAGACGAGTTGAGACGCCGCGGAGGTGATGGCGGTGAATATGGTGCAACCACAGGACGTCCCAGAAGAATGGGTTGGTTTGACTGCGTTGCTTCCAAGTATGGATGCCGTATCCAGGGAACAACAGATGTGGCATTTACTGTATTAGATGTACTGGGCTATTTGGATGAAATTCCGGTTTGCGTAGGCTATGAAATTGATGGAGAGATTACAACAGAGTTCCCAACCACAGGAAAGCTTGAAAAGGCAAAACCTGTGCTTAAGACCTTGCCCGGTTGGAAATCCGATATCCGCGGCATAACAAAATATGAAGAATTACCGGGGAATTGCAGAAAATATATTGAGTTTATTGAGGAGCAGATTGGATTTCCTATTACAATGGTTTCGAATGGTCCCGGAAGAAATGATATTATTTACAGATAGCGAAAGGATGGGGGATGTTAGCGAAGGCAGCATCCCCTATTTGCCTTCCTATTATAAAAGGAGAAAAATTTATGAAGCATACAGTGAAAAAGAATATGCAAAACAGAATTGCCATGAGAATATTGGCATGCATTTTTATGCTGGTTGCCTTTGCGAGCTTTGCAGCAAAAATGACAAGTGAAAACCAAAGCGGCAGAATGCTGGTGTTGGTGCTGTGTGCCTGCTGTCTGACCTATGGTATTTATCTTATTCGGCAGACATTTAAGCCGCAGGCATATGATATAACCTACATATTTGGAGATAAAGAAATGATCTTGCAGCTTCACAAAAAAGAAATTAAAGTATCGTATGGAGAGATTGTAGATTTAGGCTATGTTGTTCCAAACCCTAATATGGATTACAGTATTATACAGATATATATAGGAAAAGAACAATACGTGATTCCTTTTATGGAAAAAAGTAATGTTGGGGAAGCGTTGTATGGAATGTTGCAGCTGAAAAAGGAAGAAGCAGAACGGACAGAAGCGGAATAAGCAGAAATCATGAAATAGTATAAAATGTGATGAAAACGTATGAATATGTTGCTGAGAATATTTGTGGGACAAATGCAAAAGACAATCACGTTTTTAATGTGATAAAATCAGGAGAGCTGGTAAAATGAAAGAAAAAATATTAGAGTTATTGCGAAAAAATAATGGATATGTATCTGGTCAGGAAATTTGCGATTTATTTGGTGTTTCCAGGACGGCAGTATGGAAAAATATAAATGCATTGAAAAATGAGGGATATGTGATTGATTCTGTAAATAACCGTGGATATAAATTAATTGCAGAACCAGATTTGATAGATGAAAAATCTATTCGGCGTTATCTTCATACGAACTGGCTTGCAAGTACTATTTGCTATGATAAACAGATGTATTCTACAAATATTAAGGCAAAACAACTGGGAGAAACAGGTGCAAAAAATGGTACATTTGTGATTACAGATAGCCAGACAAAGGGAAGGGGACGGAGAGGTAAAACATGGGTGTCACCGTCGGGGGTGAACAGCTATTTTACTATTTTGCTGAGACCGGATTTGGCTACAGAAAAGGCATCTATGATTACGCTCATATCGGCATTGGCACTGGCAAGGGCAATTAAAGATAAGAGTGAGCTGGAAACTGTCATAAAATGGCCTAATGATATTGTGGCAAACGGTAAGAAACTGTGCGGTATTTTAGCAGAGAGCAGTACGGACCTTGAATATATTAATTATGTTGTTGTGGGAATCGGTGTGAATATGAATCAGACGGAATTTCCTGAGGAAATCAGGAATATAGCTTCTTCCATTCAGGTTGAAACGGGCAGACACGTAAACAGAGCGGAACTGATTGGCTGTTTTTTGGATTATTTTGAGTCTTATTATGAAACGTTTTTAAAAAGTGGGGATTTGTCTGCTTTGGCTGGGGAATATAATGCCCTGCTGGTCAACAGAGGTAAAGAAGTAAAAATTGTTGAACAGAATCGGGAACGGGTGATGAAGGCTAATGGAATTGATGAAACAGGGGCTCTGATGCTTGAAAACCAAACTTGTGAGAAAGAGCGGATTAAATCAGGTGAGGT
>JAIDHZ010000296.1 GCA_029052995.1 Lachnospiraceae bacterium
GTCCTAATGCTTTAGATGCGAATTATACAGAAAAATTAGATACGGCAGGGGACAAATTCCAGTCTGAAAAATCAGCCATGGTAGATGAGGTGTTTTCAGATGATGCAGGTGTACTTGCCAGAATCAGGCAGGTTGTTGCTTTACTGCCGTCCAATAATGCAGATGATTCTGATTTCGGTGCATGTCTGGATGATTTAAACAGAGAGATTCCTAATTTGGAAGGTCTTGCGGATGATGCAAAATCAGTACTTACCCATATTTCTGACAGTAATGTTTTTGTTGAAATGAAAAAGGATTACGCAAAGGATATGGTTATTGGTTTTATAAAGTTAAACGGAACAACTGTCGGTTGCGTTGCAAATCAGGTTAATGAAGGCGGGGATGTGCTTTCTACTAAGGGTGCATATATTGCTGCTGAATTTGTTAATTTCTTAGATGCATTTAATATTCCTATTTTGACATTGAGTAATGTAAAGGGATATAAGGCAACCGTGGCAGAGGAAACAGGTATTGCAAAGGCTGTAGCAAAGCTTACTTATGCATTTGCAAGTGCGACTGTTCCAAAGGTGAATCTTGTTACCGGCAATGCGATGGGAAGTGCATACCTTGCCATGAATTCAAAATCGATAGGAGCGGATATTGAGTATGCATGGCCAACTGCAAAGATTGGAACGATGGATCCGGAGCAGGCAGTTAAAATCATCTATGCCAAAGAACTTGCAAAGGATGATTACGATAAGGATTTAGTTGCTTCAAAGAAGGCGGAATATACTGAGAAGATGTCAAGCGCCATGTCAGCTGCAAAGCGCGGATATGTTGATGATATCATTGATGGTGCTGTAACCAGAAAACGTCTGATTGCTGCGTTTGAGATGCTCTATACCAAACGGGAAGAAAGACCATACAAAAAACATGGTGCAGTATAGAGAGGTGGTAACCAGATGAAAATGAAAAAGATTGTTTTGCTTCTATCTATGCTGGTGCTTAATTTTTCTTTGTCAGCCTGCAGTGATGGACAGGAAAAAGTTGATTTTGATTATAGTAACATTGAAATAATTAATAGCAGTGTTGTATTAACTTATAATATTTTGGGTTTAGACGAAGCAACTAAGATTATTATTAACAATACAGAAGGGCAGGAAGTATATCAGTCAGCTATTTCCAATTTTGAATCGGTGAATGAGGAGTGTGGAGAGTTTTTAGGCTTCCGTACAAAGGAAGGCGGGGTAGTTTCTCTGAATGATATTGCCGGTGCAGAATCGGATGAGGTATATAATCAATACCTGTTAGGAATTGAGTCTGATATATCTGAAGAAGGTGAAGCTGTCAAGGCGGAATTTACTGCCGTGTATGAGGACAGGGATGTAGAGATAAATTTTCTATATGTTAGTGCGCCGACTCAGGCTACCAGTGATGAGCAGACAGGTGAGGTTATTGTTCCTTTTCAGATTTCTGAAGTTACTGTTTCACCTGTATACACTAATAGCGAAATTGCAGTGCAGGCCGGTATGAACACCCTGATGGGTATGGGTACGGTATTTGTAGTTTTAATTCTTATCGCTGCTATTATTGGACAGTTTGAGAGGCTTGCAAAAGCAATTACAGCTGTTTCTGGTGTTATAGGCGGTAAAGTTGCAAAATTTAAGGAAAAACGTGCTGCTAAAAAAGCGGCTAAGCTGGGAGTGTCGGATAACGATAAAGAGACAGAGCATACAGCAGTTCCTGTTACAGCAGCTTCTAACACTGATAATGTGATAAATGATACAGAGCTTGCTGCAGTTATTACGGCTGCGATTATGGCGTCAGAGGGACTGGTAGGCAGTGCAGGAAGTGACGGACTGATTGTTCGTTCCATTAAGAAAGCAAAAAGATGATAGGAGGATATAATAATGAAAAATTATAGAATTACAGTTAATGGTACAGCTTATGATGTAGCGGTAGAAGAATTAGGTGCAGGTGCAGTTACGGCTCCCGCAGCAGCTCCGGTTCCTGTAGCAGCCCCAGCTCCTGCAGCAGCTCCTGCTCCGGCAGCATCCGGCGCAGAGGGTGCAGTTAAAATTGTGGCACCAATGCCGGGCAAAATTCTGGCAGTTAAGGCAAATGCCGGACAGGCTGTTAAGAAGGGTGAAGTTGTTATGATTCTTGAGGCAATGAAGATGGAGAATGAGATTACTGCTCCACAGGATGGTACAGTTGCAGGTATTAATGTAGCAGTTGGTGATAGTGTTGAGTCTGGCGATACACTTGCTTCATTAAACTAGCTGATTTTTATCATTTTAGACAGGAGGCAGTGTAAATGGATTATATATCAAATACATTGCAGAACCTTGCTGGACAGACAGCCTTTGCAAATCTTTACTGGGGTAATTTTGTAATGATTGCAGTTGCATGTTTCTTTTTGGTTCTTGCAATAAAATTTGGCTTTGAGCCATTGTTATTAGTTCCGATTTCCTTTGGTATGCTTTTGGCTAATATGTTCCCGAGCATTATTGCAGAGGGCGGATTGTTTCACTATTTTTATTTACTGGACGAATGGAGTATTTTGCCATCACTGATTTTCCTTGGTGTTGGTGCCATGACGGATTTTGGACCATTGATTGCCAATCCAAAAAGTTTTCTTTTAGGGGCGGCAGCGCAGTTTGGTATTTATTCTGCTTATTTCTTTGCAATTTTATGGGGATTTGATAACAAGCAGGCTGCTGCTATTTCCATTATTGGCGGTGCGGACGGTCCGACATCTATTTTTTTGGCAGGTAAACTTGGAATGGGTGGAAGCCTGTTGGGACCGATTGCGGTGGCAGCATATTCATATATGGCGTTAGTTCCTGTTATTCAGCCGCCGGTTATGAAGCTGTTAACGACAGAGAAGGAACGGAAGATTAAGATGGAGCAGTTGAGACCGGTTTCCAAGCTTGAGAAAATCTTATTCCCTATTGTTGTTACCATTGTTGTTGTGTTAATCCTTCCGACAACAGCTCCTTTGGTTGGTATGCTGATGCTGGGTAATTTATTCAGGGAGTGCGGAGTTGTAAAGCAGCTGACAGAGACCGCCTCTAATGCGCTGATGTATATTGTAGTCATTTTACTTGGCACATCTGTTGGATCTACGACAACAGCACAATCATTTTTAAATACGTCAACGCTTAAGATTGTGGTATTAGGTTTAATTGCCTTTATTATCGGCACGGCAGCAGGTGTGCTGTTTGGCAAGTTGATGTGTTGGGCAACGAAGGGTAAGGTAAATCCTTTGATTGGTTCTGCCGGAGTATCCGCAGTACCGATGGCAGCCCGTGTTTCCCAAAAGGTTGGAGCTGAGGCAGACCCTACCAATTTCCTGCTTATGCATGCGATGGGACCGAATGTAGCTGGTGTAATCGGTACGGCGGTAGCAGCCGGAACCTTTATGGCGATATTTGGGGTTTTTTGATGGTGTGAGATATACGCCTCATATTCGTGTTTTATATATCCATTCATGGGGCGCTCACTAAGGTTAGTGAGCTTGAAATAATAACGCTTGTAAATTTATACTGAGTGGAAGAAATAGAAAATTGTAAAGTTATATAGAATGAGAAAGAAAATGGAGGATTAAAATATGGCAAAACAAGCAGCAAAGCCGGTAGGAATTACCGAGACAGTTTTACGTGATGCGCACCAGTCATTGATTGCTACACGTATGACGACAGAGCAGATGCTTCCCATTGTCGATAAGATGGACAAGGTCGGTTATCATTCTGTAGAATGTTGGGGTGGTGCGACATTTGATGCTTCCCTTCGCTTCTTAAAGGAGGATCCGTGGGAAAGGCTTAGAAAGTTAAAGGATGGATTTAAGAATACAAAGCTTCAGATGCTGTTCAGGGGACAGAATATTTTAGGATATGCACCATATGCAGATGATGTGGTGGAATATTTTGTACAGAAGTCCATTGCAAATGGTATTGATATTATCCGTATTTTTGACTGTCTGAATGATATTCGTAATCTTGAGACAGCCGTAAAGGCAGCAAATAAGGAAAAGGGACATGCGCAGGTGGCACTTTCCTATACATTAGGTGATGCCTATACAATGGATTACTGGAAGGATATGGCAAAGAAGATTGAGGATATGGGTGCAGACTCCATTTGTATCAAGGATATGGCAGGTCTGTTGGTACCGACTGCTGCAACGGAGCTTGTACAGGCGTTAAAGGACGGAACAAAGCTTCCGATTCAGCTTCATACCCATTATACATCAGGTGTTGCTGCCATGACTTATATGAAAGCAGTTGAAGCAGGCTGTGACGTAATTGATACAGCCATGTCACCCCTTGCAATGGGAACCTCCCAGCCGGCAACAGAGGTTATGGCAAAGGCATTTGAGGGCACGGAATATGATCCCGGATTTGACCAGAATCTGCTGGCAGAAATTGCAGATTACTTCCGTCCGATGCGTGAAGAGTGGTTGGCGTCCGGTCTGTTAAGCCCGAAGGTAATGGGTGTTAATATTAAGACTTTATTATATCAGGTTCCTGGTGGTATGTTATCCAATCTTGTTTCCCAGTTAAAGGAGATGAAGCAGGAGGATAAGTTTGACGAGGTGTTAGAGGAGGTACCCCGTGTCCGTAAGGACTTCGGTGAGCCGCCGCTTGTTACTCCGTCTTCACAGATTGTGGGTACCCAGGCTGTATTAAATGTGGTTATGGGTGAGCGTTACAAGAATATGACTAAGGAATCCAGGGATTTGTTAGTTGGTAAATATGGTCAGACCGTTAAACCGGTTAATCCTGAGGTTCAGAAGAAGGCATTGGATGCGTATGGTATGAAAAAGCCAATTACACATCGTCCGGCAGATGATCTTGAGCCACAGCTTGAGAAGTTAGAGGCTGAGATGGCGCAGTATAAGCAGCAGGATGAGGATGTACTTTCCTATGCATTGTTTCCGCAGGTTGCAACAGAGTTCTTTAAGTACAGAGAAGCACAGCAGACGAAGGTGGATGCAGGTGTTGCGGATACAGAGAACGGAGTTTACCCGGTGTAGGGGTTGAGTATATGTAAAAATGTGATAGGGCACTCCCCGTACGGAAGTGTCCTATTCGGCGTTTTGCGGTGCCTGTATTCTTTTATTCAACTTATAACCGGTAAGCGGCAGAAATACCAGTATTTATTTAAGTGGGGGAGAAAATATGGCAAAAGTGATAGTAGTAGGTGGTGGCGCTGCCGGAATGATGGCGGCAATTTTTGCCGCTCGTAACGGAAAGAGCGTTACTTTAATTGAACAAAATGAGAAGCTTGGAAAGAAATTGTTTATCACGGGTAAGGGGAGGTGCAATTTTACCAATGCCTGTGATATAGAGGATTTGTTTCAAAATGTGGTGACGAACTCCAAATTTCTCTACAGTGCCTTTTATTCCTTTTCCAATCAGGCGGCAATGGAATTTTTCGGGGAGCTTGGCCTGCCCTGCAAGGTAGAAAGGGGAAACAGGGTTTTTCCAGTATCGGATCATTCTTCGGATGTCATCAAGGTGCTGGAACAGGAGCTGAAGAGGCGTGAAGTAAAGATTTGCCTGAATACCAAGGTAAAAGCCTTAATTATCGAGAATGGAATATGTAAGGGGGTGGAGCTGGCTGCACCGTCTAGAGCCGGCGGGCCGGAAAATGCTGCTGCCCGTATATATGCGGACAGCGTAATTATAGCTGCAGGCGGGATTTCCTATCCGAGGACAGGGGCCTGCAAAGATGGCTATGAGTTTGCAAAGGGAGCCGGGCATACCGTAACGGATATAAAGCCGTCGCTTGTTCCCTTTGAGCTTGCAGATGCCTGCTGTAAGGATTTAATGGGTATTTCCCTTAAAAACATATCCGTTGCTATCTATGCGGATGGGAAAAAGGTGTATTCCGATTTTGGGGAGCTGCTGTTTACCCATTTCGGCGTCAGTGGTCCGATTATCATTAAAGCAAGTGCCTATCTTCATCCGTATCTTAATAAGCAGCTTAACCTTACAATTGACTTAAAGCCTGCATTGGATGAAAAGAGACTGGATGAACGACTGTTAAAGGATTTTAAGTTATTTCAGAATAAACAGCTAAAGAATGGTCTGGAAAAGCTTTTGTTAAAATCCCTGATACCGGTTGTGATAGAAAAAAGCGGGCTGGACGGAGATAAAAAGATTAACGGGATAACAAAGGAGGAACGGCGGAAGCTGTTAGACACAGTTAAAAATTTATCCTTTACCATAACAGGACTCAGAGGATTTGATGAAGCCATTATCACAAAAGGAGGGGTAAGGGTAAAGGAAATCGACCCAGGTACCATGGAATCAAAGCTTACCGGAGGGCTTTACTTTGCCGGGGAGGTTTTGGATTTGGATGCCCTGACCGGCATCGAGCCTGACAGTTATGATAATGCGGTGTGCTACCGTCTATATGAAGGGACT
>JAIDHZ010000297.1 GCA_029052995.1 Lachnospiraceae bacterium
TTTTCTAATTCATTCTCGTTCTGTTCACCCATTCGGTCATCCCAAAGAGATAACGCATAAATGAGATATCCTAA
The DNA here is from genome assembly GCA_029052995.1 of Lachnospiraceae bacterium. Lineage (GTDB taxonomy): Bacteria > Bacillota > Clostridia > Lachnospirales > Lachnospiraceae > CAG-590. Next base: position 75 of record JAIDHZ010000297.1, read on the forward strand.
CCGTTCTGCATCTTGAGACTTAAACACCATAACCATCTCACACAGAAGAGAATCTGAAAATTCATCTTCATATATTCCAAGCTTATCGATAAAAACTTCAATACTTATTTGCTTCTTGAAATATGCATCAACTAAGTCTGCTATTAATTCCATGTCTAACCTCCCATCAAACCATTAATACTAAACCTGACATTTTGCTCTGAGCAGCTTATTTCCTCTGGTAATGAACTAAAAATAACAGTATCGCCTACATATCATTCACTTCGTGGACAGGTAGGTAATACAGTTATTTTTTTGAAAAAGGATTTATGGAGTTGGGAGTACTAAAGTATAAGCATAATTAAATTTATTTGTCAAACCACTTATTAATATAATATTTGTTATAATTTGCTCGAATTCTAATACGATAGTCCTCTATACTTCCCCTATTAACAGACCTATAAACATTTATATCTGTAGTTCCATCGTCCTCCCAGTTGCAATATGGACAAATATCATAGCCAGTCCCTTCGTCCAAATTATATTCTTCTGTTAATGTTCTTAATCCACAACATGGACAAGGAAATAATTTTTCCACATCCCCATAAATTTCGATATTTTGACCTATAACCATACAAAGTATTTCAGACAAAAAACCATTACTAACACCTTGAACTTCTATGTCTAAGTCTGTTTCCTCCATGTTGTTTTCTAAAAAATCATCCCCAAAATAATTTTTTAAATCAATTTCTTTTTTGTTAATCTTTCGGATGTCACTAATTAACTTAATTGCATTTTCTCTTGATATATTCAATATTATATTTTTCCTCCTTTTAAAGTTCCCACAAAAATATTATTAGTTGATGGTTCATATCTATTAATAATGCTAATTTATCATACTCAAATAATTCAAACTTCCAATCAACATCATTTATATAATCAAAATCACAACAGCGACAACACAATCAATCAGATTATCATAAGTCAAACAAAATAGGTAGCAACAACAGAATCATTTTTTAAATGCGGCATCTTAAATGCTATCCCAAATTAAATAAAATATATTTTCTTTTACATCACTCAACTACCAACCACATGTTTATATCATCATACGATTTTATTTCAAATTGAACTAATCTATTAATGCATAAAGTTTCATTGCCTTTATATATTGCAATAAAATCCTTACCGGTAATAACAGTTCCTTGTGGATAAAAGTAACTACACACTCCTTGTATACATGCTCCAACAGGATATTTTTTCTTTATTTCTTCCCATTGTTTCTTATAATGTTTTAGAACAGATTGCCATACGTCTTCAAATTCTTGCTTTGTTAAATGCTCAATATCGCCTTCTAAGTCTGCTTCATCAATTGAACCTTCTGCTAAACAATCCTCCATACATGAAACATGAAATTTATTATATTCATCCAAAACAATCTGCCTATTTACATAATTATCATTTTCTATTTCAAACCAATACTTTTCTTCATTCAATTTTAATAACATATATTTCATATAACTTTATCTCCACTATTTTGCGCCTACTGCTCCTTCCTAACCGCTGTCTTTAACTCACTGGCAGAAACAAAACCAACACCTTCCACATAAAATGATTGCTCTACTGTAGTTTCAATCTCTTCCTCTCCCACTGTGGCATGTACCGGTTCATATTTTTCATGGATAAAGGTGCGGACTACTTTCTTGTATTGAAAAATTAAATCTTTTTCTTACCTGTGGCTCATTAGGAAATCTATTATTAATTACAAGATCAATTTAATTGCCTTCCTTTTTTAGGCATAATTACTCCATATATGAATCATCATATCTTCCTTTTACAGTTGTAATCTCCTCGTTGTCCTTTAAGTAATTTACGATTTTAACAATTGGTTCCTTCTTTAATTCGCTCATCAGAAATATCGCCTCTGTCTGCATATTTTATCAATTGAGACAATTCACCGGCATATGTCTGATATGTTTTCTAGATTTATTGTGCACTTCTCATGGATAAAGTTAGGGATAACCTTCTTGTATTAATTTTTTTAATATATTTTTCAACCATACGACCATGATCATTATAATGCTTGATAAGCCTGTTATTTAAGTGATTGATTACAATCAATTAAATCCTCTACTGTTGCCATTTCCAATCTTCTTTTCTGTTCCATTGCAGCTACAGATAATGGTGTAAAATAATATGTTATTTTATCAATAAAATTCCTTGAACTAATGATATCATAAGACTTATCCATCATATTAAGTAATTGGTAAAAGAACTCACATCCTATAGAATCTTGTCCCGCATCTGCAACATCTCCCGATTTTTCTAACAATTCATATAACCCCATTGCATTGTTTTGATACTGATGATAATAATATCCCTGAATAATTTCCGTTAACACAAAGTTATTGAAACTTAAAAAGTTCTCACAAAACATTCTTTCAGCAATAGCATCAAATAATTTCTGTTTATTATCTGCAAAAAAACCTCAAATACCCATTCTGTATTATCATCATATTCTGCATCTAATAACAATTTTTGTGCCCACATTTGCCACTTTTTTTCGTCATATATATCACTATAAACAAGTGCATACAAATAATTTGCTAATGTCATATTTATTCTCCATTTAGGGGGTGTGTGGATGTAATCTAGCGTACTGACACATCATAGGTATTGTTGTCATTATCCGTCACTGTAAGTATCTCGCAACAATTTTTTTGTTACACATAGTGCGTTTATATCAGCCTATCGGAACTAAATATCAAGTTTTGTTCTTTTGTATACCCAGGGGCAAATTTCGCCCTAAACAGTCCATTCCTTAACGGAATATAAAATAATCCATATCCTTACATTAATTGCCTTTGGCATAAGGTAAGAAAATAGATTTATTTAAAAAAGATTTAGGGAATTGGAAGTCCTAAAGTATAACCATAATTAAATTTATTGCTTTCAGGAAAATTTTCTCCAATTGCTTTTCATCTCTACTTTGCTCCATATAAATAGGCTTTTCCCAATCATAATTTTTTATCACTTGTACTATAAATTTTCCCTGTGGATTATATTCCGGATACCAACCTAAATCTATTAAATATCCATTTTCATATTCAATTTGGATTAAATCCTCCAAAAGTTCTTCTACTTGTTCTGAATATGGAACACAAAAATCTATATTAAACTCATTATACGTAATTTTACCTGATTGTAAATCAATCTTCTCCATAAATACGCCTCTACTTTGCTAACTAACTTCCCTGCACCTTCCTTAACCGGTGTCTTTAACTTTAGCAGTGCTTTAAAAGCCAGATTCTTTAACTTGCCCACTCCCCACCGGGCAGCTTTTCCTGTTACATTACCTGCAACTACCTTTCCCGCCATGTAGGCTAACGCTTCTCTGGTTGAATATCCTTTCTGCTTGGTCTCCGTATAGGTATCATAAAATTTTTAAATTGGTACAAATATTCCTCCGGAATAGATGCTGTCAATTTACCCTCTTCATATTGGGATAAAATCGTATTAATTATTTTATAAAAATATACTTTCCATTCTTTATTTACTTCCCAAAACTCTTCACTGACTTTAGTAATCTCATATATCACTTGCCATTCTTTATTCATTCCACATAACATTGGGTATTTATGCAATACTCTCGAAAATATAGGGATAGTATATTCTAACAATACGTCTTCACTTAGACAAACAGGGCATTCAGGCAGAGTATATTCTTTTGATTTTTTCATAACAACATTATTATAATGTATTGAGCGTACTACCATAAATCGTTGTTTCTCTTTTTGGGTCAATAATTCTTTTCCAATCTTTGAATTATCTGCTTTTGTGCAATTTGAGTGTCAAAAAAGTGGGAAGTTCACATTAGTTTCTTTACTTATATTTATCAAAATCTCTCTCATAATTCTTACAGCATTTTGGGGATATCCAATATCATCATATGGGATAGAATAAATTTCCTTTCCATCAAGCATAAATCTTAAAGTATACTTATTTAGACTTTTTTCAATGTGATTATATACTCTTCTGCTTTTGCGTATAAATCTATCAATCATTTTATTTCTTGGAATTATCCATTTAGAATCAAAATGCTCTATAATTAATGTATCAAACTCCTTTGGAAAATTTGGTTCAAACGTTTCACTAATTGGTATCGAAAAATAATATAAATCATATTTTTTATACATCTCACCATTTAAAACAGCCTGTTCACATTCTTCTTTAATTCGTTTACTGTCATAATATTCAACATGAGCATCTTTGTTATGCTCCAGCATACTAGCCAGAATCCATGGATTAATTCCACACCATCTGCTTCCATAACCAAAATCCCAGTCTATGAACATTTCATCATTAGTAGCAATGCATCCTTTTCCATGAAGCATGTATTTAATGCCGTTTACTTCAAATTCTGTTCCCCAATGTGTCTCCTTGTATTTCCAAAATTCCTCCTTTGATTTTAAATTTAGTCCCTCTAATAATTTGATACATACATCATTAACATTTTCTATGTATTCCATAATAATTATCCTTAATTTTTCTTCCATGAATATCAATCTCCTCAACATTATTTTAATTTGCTAGCCTACCATCCAATAATTCTTGAAGATTTCTTACATAAGTACCATCTTCTAAAGTTTTGCCAAGTTGAGACTTATGTATATATTTGATAGGTACTCTATCATATCCTAATTGACGAAATGCTTCGAATCTATGATGACCATCAACAATTAATGCCTCCCCATTATGAACTCTAACCGGAATTGGTTCTATAAAATTAGGGCCTTCTGTTATAATTTGCTTTTTATATTGTTCAACAGTATTTTGAAATACATATGGCTGTGTTCTCTTCATTTTATTTATGTCATAACTAGTACCTTCAATTGCTTTACTAAGATTGCTACCACCCTTATAAAACGGATTAATCGCAAATCCCCTGTTTATCTTTTTTCTTCCACCACCGGAACTTCCACCGCCTTGGAATGCACCTTTAACCCGACTGACAAACCTTCCAGCCGTCTCCTTTGCACTGCTTGCCAGTTTTGGCAGATTTGTGCTTGCAAAGTTCGCAACTTTACCTGCGGCCCAGCTGGCGGCTTTTCCTGTTACATAACCTGCAACTGCCGTTCCCGCCATGTAGGCTAACGCTTCTCCGGTTGAATATCCTTTCTGCTTGGCCTCCGTATAGGTATCATAGCTTGCCTTGACACCCGCCGCCACATTTCCGACCTTTGCTACCGTCTTGCATGCTTCAGTTATCTTTGCTGCTGCCTTTATTGCCTTAACTGCCTTGGTGCCTTTTGCGACCCCGGCTACCACTGTTCCCACTGCCGGGATTCCGCAGGCCAGGGAGATTGCCGCATTCACATAATCCTTTTCGGCTGCATATATCAATGCATTTATTAGGTCTGCACCGTCAAATACTATGCCTGCAAAATCAAGCACATTATGAAGCCACTGGTACTTGCTCTCCTTACCCTTGTCCTGTGTCCCTTCCGGGCTTAATCCAAACGGGTCAATAAGGCTCACCGGATTCCCTTCACAGTAAGCATACCTGTTCAGACTCTGGCTGCTTCCGATATCACCAACCTTAATATCCTGGTTAATAAACCTCTTGATATCAGGGTTATAGTAGCGGGCTCTCATGTAGTAAAGTCCGTTTCTATCCGTTACCACACCATAGCTTCCGTTATACAAAAACCTTATCTTTGTGATGGCGTCCTTTAGCAGCTCACCCTATGTTCCGTAGGAGAACCTCTCCACTGCCTGGCCGCTCCTGTCTGTGATTAACGTGGTGGAACCGATGTTGTCATAATGGTATGCGTAGTACTTCCCTGTTCCCGTATTATACTGTGCCGCAAGCCCTTCTGCCTCGTAGTAGTACAGAGCTTCCGTATTGTCTGCCTCATAGGCGGTAATCATCCGGCTTAAATGAGCCGCCCGTGTCCGTCACATATTCAGTTGTAAGCCCGTCCTCCGTTGTGGCAATCCGGGTGTTTTCCGCATCGTAGGTATAGGTTATCCCGCCTGCTTCCACAAGACGGTTTCTGCAGTCATAAGTTAATTCCTGCATTTTACCGTCCACCGGGCCGTAAGTCATGTTGCCCTTTTCGTCATACCGTACTGCTTCCCCGTTATAGCCCTTTAAGCGGTTGGCATCGTCATAGGTCATGTTGACCGTGGTCAGCACTCCGGGGTTTGGCGCATTTGACGTGGACTTTGCGGTCATCTCCCCGAAGACGTCATACTCATAAGTACTCTGCTGCAGTATGTTCCCGTCTTTGTCTGTATCCGTCTGGGATATTAACTGCCCTGCTGCATCATACTTCCGCTCCTCCGTGGAACCGTCTGC
>JAIDHZ010000298.1 GCA_029052995.1 Lachnospiraceae bacterium
GCCTATCACATTCAGGATTATCTGGGAATAAAGACGGATGTGTCCTCTTATACCACGGCAATTAATAAGGTGGTATCCAGGGATGGAATAGCGGTTTCTTTGGATGAAGTGATTATTGATGAGAAGAGCATGCACATTATATATAGCGTGAAATACTTAAACGTATCAGATGGGAAACCAGCGGAAGACAGTGAACCGGTGATTGACGCAGAACCTTACATAGATGGCAGGTTCTGTTTTGGCGGATGCCATGGAGAAGTCAGCAAAGGTAAAGCAGGTGAAGACATATATTCATTGGAAATCCGGTTAGATGATGTTGATACCGCTAAAGAAGGACATTATAAAATTGTATTTAGAAATGATAAAGGAAAGAAAATCGGTGCTGTTTCGTTTATTGCCTCCGGAAAAGAATTGCTTGACGTTCGGAAAAGAACACCGGTCAATCACAATTTGACACTGGAAAATGGCATAGTGTTAAAATTAGATGAATTAGTTTCAAGTCCCGTTCAGTATCGTGTGAATGTGTCCTTAGCTTCGGGAAAAGCCGAGGAGATGAAATATGATGTTACCTTAAAGGGGCATGACAACTTAGGCAGGAAGATGGAATTTTATATGTCTGATTGGGACGATGAAGCAGGAACATTAATTTTGTTCTATACGGGTGATGAAAATGTTGATATGACAGGGGTTACAAGCTTTGTTGTCGTCCCTTATGTCCAGGAGTTCCCGGAAGAAAGTGGCTGTATGGATACGGAGATAAAGCAGGCAGGAGAGGAATTTACAATTACAGTAAATGAGGAGTAAGTGTGAAAGGATACCCTGAAACAATGTTTTGGGGTATTTTTTTAATGCAATCTGAATATCAGTGTGTTATACTGGTTTTATTGTAAAAATGGAGTAGATTGGATTGTTAGGAGGTATATAAATTGATTACCCTGTTATCGCAGATATTTTTAAAAAATAAAGAAGATACAAAAAAACGTCAGGCATACGGAACGCTGTGCAGTATTGTGGGAATTATGCTAAACATTTTACTGTTTGCGGGAAAATATATTGCGGGACTCATTAGCGGCTCTGTAGCGGTTATGGCAGATGCATTTAATAATCTGTCTGATGCAGGGTCTTCCTTCGTCACTCTGGCGGGCTTTTTGTTTGCCGGGAAAAGGCCGGATTCGGATCATCCCTTTGGACATGGGAGATTTGAATATATTTCAGGCTTTGTGGTGTCTGTTGCAATTTTGATGATGGGTCTGGAGCTGTTAAAATCTTCCATAACGAAAATCGTTCATCCGGAGCCTGTGGATACAGGAATGCTTTCTTTGGTCATTATAGCTGCTTCTATTCTGGTAAAGCTTTATATGGCATTTTATAACCAGCGTATAGGGAAAAGGATTGATTCCGCTGCCATGCTGGCTACGGCAGTGGATTCCCTTTCTGACATGGTGGCAACCACGGTGGTTTTGATTGCCATGCTGGTGATGAAATATACTGGCATCAATATAGATGGAATCTGTGGTCTGTTAGTGGCGGTATTTATTGTGTATGCAGGAATCAAAGCGGCAAAGGAAACCATGGATCCGCTGCTTGGTATGGCACCTTCGAAGGAGTTAGTGGAGCGCATTGAAGAGATTGTAATGTCCCATGATAACATAGAAGGCATACATGATTTGGTGGTTCATGATTATGGTCCGGGAAGGCGTATGGTTTCCCTGCATGCAGAGGTTCCGGGAAACTGTAATATTTTTGAAATACATGACCGGATTGACCATATAGAGAGGGAGTTAAAAGAGGAGCTGGACTGCGAAACAGTCATTCATATGGATCCAATTGAAGTTGACAATGAAGAGATTAAAAAAATGAAAAAAATTGTTGCAGAGGCTGTAAAGCAGGTTCATAAGGATATGACTGTTCATGACTTTAGAATGGTTCCCGGACCAACCCATACGAACCTGATTTTTGATGCTGTCATGCCATATGGGATGAAGTTGAGCAAATCCGAGGTTAAAAAAGAGATTGAAGATATTGTTGAAGGATTACACGGGGATTATTTTGCAGTTGTTGATATTGATCAAAGTTATGTATAAAAGGGAAGTGAAGTGAAATTAGGGAAAATCAGAAAAGCAAATTATTATATCTTGCAAAAATACTGTGGGAGGAAACGGATGAACAGCATCCTATGTCAGCAAACTATCTTGCAGAGCGATTAAAGAGCTATGGGATTGTCTGTGAGCGTAAAACAATTTATAAGGATTTGGAAGAATTGTCTGATTTTGGATTTGATATCATAAGAGATAGAAAAGGCGCATATCTTGCAACAAGGCAGTTCGAACTTCCGGAACTTAAATTACTGGTAGATGCAGTTCAGTCTTCAAGGTTTATAACAGAGAGAAAATCAGAAGAGTTGATTTCCAAGTTAAGTAAATTATTGTGCAAATATGATGCAAATTCTTTAAAAAGGCAGGTAATTGTAAAAAATCGCATAAAATCCATGAATGAAAGTATATACTATAATGTGGATGCGGTTTTTGAAGCGATGAATAAAAACTGCATGATTTCATTCAGGTATGGTATATGGAATGCAGAAAAGAAATTGGAATGCAAGCGGGAAGGGAAACTATATAGGATTTCTCCATGGTATATGCAGTGGGAGAATGAAAAATACTATCTGATTGGCTATGATGGGCAGGCGCGGAGAATTAAGCATTTCCGTATTGACAAGCTGATGCAGATTCAGATTCTATCCGAAAAAAGGCAGGGTAAAGAAGAGTTTGGGAAGCTTGATATGGCTGCCTATGGAAAGCAGCATTTCAGTATGTTTCAGGGGAAAATGGCTTCGGTTACCCTTCTCTTTGATAAAGATATGGCAGGGGTTGTGCTTGATAGGTTTGGACAGGATGTATGGATGCATAAGGAGGACGAACAGCATTTTCGTGTTGTGGCAGATGTTGTTGTAAGCAGCCAGTTTTTTGGATGGCTTTCGGGGCTGGGAACCAAGGTACACGTGTTAGAGCCGGTATGGGTAAGAGAACAGTATCAAAAGCTGCTGCGCAGTATTTTAGATGATATTTGACTTAGGGGATATATAA
>JAIDHZ010000299.1 GCA_029052995.1 Lachnospiraceae bacterium
ATTTCATATACTTCAAATTCATTACAGAAAAAGAATGTACCTTTCTAAATCAGAAACTATTGATTTTTATTTTAACATAAAAAGAAAAGTGAATAAAGGCAAATCTGAATGTTCAAAATCATATCAACATTATATTTAAAAACACTATCAAAGATAAATTCCTTAACTATGACAGTGTTTCCTAAATATAAACCCATAACAGAAATATAACTATTTATACTAATTGATTTCTTTTCCTGTAAGAAGCTCATTAAAATGGGAAATCTGATTATTAATTACTACCTATTTTAGTAAATACGATTCAGTTTTTATTAATGATTCTAATCTATCATTAGTTAAAATTACTGCATCTTTCGATTTATCTATTCCTATGTACTTTCGATTGAATATTTTAGATGCTACAACTGTAGTTGAACTGCTTCTGCAAGAGGAATAACCCCTCCTTTAATACATGGGCTATTTCTTTTTTTTCAGATGCACTGAATTCCGGTATGTATTTTTCGCCACTCGTATTGATAACAGGTAAATTTAACCCATGAAATAATTTGCTATAAACATGGTTTAGTTTCTTTTTGTCCCCATAAAATTTATGATTCACACTGTATGCACAATCATGAAAAATATTCCACATATCTATACAAAAATTACAGTTGATTTCCTGTTCATATCCATCCAATAGCCCTATCAATTTATCCACATCATATGTTGTAATCTCTTCATCAACCTGTACTTTCTCTTGCTCACAAAAATACTGCAACTCTGTAATTTCCGTAAAATATATTATTTTATCCTTTTCCGTCCAAAACACATCTCTTTCATCCGAATGCCAAATACAGAAATAAGATTTTTGGTCTATCGGAAATTCAACAATATAATTATCAACATACATATTACTATTTTCCAAGCTATATCCTCCTCGTCTTTTTTATCGTACCGTTCAAAAAAATAATTCTTCCTTTTTCCATATTCTTTACCATTCCTTTTTATTTGAGTATATCATGGGCATATTTGTTTGTCATTCTAATATGATAATTAAAAAAACGAGAGAAACCCGCAACATAGATTTCTCTCGTTCCATATTATTTCATTTTCGTTTCTCGTAAAATCCGATATATACCATACAATATCGAATTACTTTCTTACCTTTCAAAACTTCTTATATTTTTATCCTGCTTAAAATCTTTTGTTGCCAAAACAGAACTACTGTAATATTATAATTATGTTTAGTTTTTTGTGTACATTTTAAACGGAGGGTGATTTTTTTGAGAACGAAAGCTTTTTTAAAAAATGGGATTATTATTTTAGCAGTACAGATTTTTACTTATTTTATGGATTTTTTATGCCGTACCGTTTTTATTTATACCCTTTCTATGGATTATGTAGGAGTAAAAGGATTATTTAGTAATATCCTATCCATTCTCTCCCTGACAGAACTGGGTATCAGCACTGTATTAATCTATAGTATGTATAAACCTCTGGCAGACAATGATGAAAACAAGCTGCTTGCCCTGATTGGATATTATAAAAAAGCTTATCATATTATAGCCTGTATGATAGGGGGAATCGGACTGGTCATTACTCCGTTTTTACCTTATCTCATCAAAGATTGTCCGGATATAGACGGATTGTATGTAATCTATCTTCTTTACCTTACAAACTCCGTTTTTTCCTATCTGTTTATATATAAAGCTTCTCTTTTTCAGGCAGACCAGAAATTATATGTCTGTACTTTAGGAAACTGTATTTTTTTATCAATCAGAAATATTATTCAGATTATTGCTTTATTTTCAGCCGATAATTTCATTTTGTACCTGATAATCCAGCTTCCTTTTACATTACTCAGCAACTTGTTCCTTTCACGGAAAGCAGAGAAAGAATATCCTTTTTTAAAGAGAAAAAAATATCCTGCCCTTTCCAAAGAGGAAAAGGAAACTCTTATGAAGAATACCTTTGCCATGTTTAATCACAGAGTTGGTGCCACCATTCTTAATTCCACTGATAATATGATCATCAGCCGTTTTATTGGGATCACTGTCGTTGCAATCAATGATAATTATGTCTTGTTTCTCAATATGATTAATCAGGTAATGGGTCAGATATTTTCTGCCCTGACTGCAAGTGTTGGCAATCTGAATGTGGAGGAATCCACCCAGACTTCCTATAAAGTCTTTAAAATACTGCATTTTGCCAGCTTTTGGTTTTTTTCTTTTTGTACAATTTGTTTATTTGTACTGTTAAACCCTTTCATTGAACTGATCTATGGCAGAAACTACCTGTTTTCCCTCCCGGTTGTCGGTATCATCTGCCTTAATTTCTATATCATGGGAATTCGTAAGATTCCTATCATTTATAAGGAGTCTATGGGGCTTCTTTGGCAGGACCGCTATAAGCCGCTTATTGAATCCTGTATCAACCTTATTATTTCCATCATACTGGTCCAGCACTTTGGCACTGCGGGCGTATTCGTAGGAACATTTATCAGCATGGTATCGACTTCACTATGGGTAGAACCTTTGGTACTCTTTAAATATGGATTAAAAATGTCATGGAAGGAATTCTGGCTTGCAAATCTGAAATATTTTCTTATTTTTCTCATGATGATTACATTAACTTATGTAGCCGGAACCCTATACCACGGACAATTGCTTTATGAGTTCCTATATAAATTAATAATCTGTATCCTTCTTCCAAACATTTTGCTGCTGCTATTGTTCCATCGTTCAGAAGAATGCAGGGAATTACTATCTTCCATTAACATAAAATCATTACTGCACAAAAAATAAGCCGGGACATTTTTTCTTTTGGTAAGCCGCCCCGGCTTATTTGTGTCACACAATATTATGCTTAAATAAAATCCTGTTCCTCTCCTATTTGACGATTCCTGATAAAATGTTCAAATTCTCCGTATGGGTAAATCTCCCCACCCTTTATAACTTGTTTTTCCCTTACTTTCAAAAAATCTACAATACTAATATTTTTATGTCCACAATTTTGACACTGAAAAACATGAAGATAACATGCCCTGTTTCCACTTGGAATCTGTGAATCATCCGCAATAGGCTTTGCATTTTGGATATAATATTGTGCACTTTCCTCGTGTTCGTCATCAAAATAAACAGGAATCAGATATAAAAAGGATTCTACAGCCGTCATGACTCCTTTACACTTTTTACATTTCTGTGTTTCTGTATTAGCAAACCGGATAATAAGAACCATAATCAATCTGCCAAAAAAGATAAATAACAGCAGCAAAGCAATTATTACAGACAATATATTATAAATTATATCCTTCCCCATACTGTATCACCCATTTCTTCTGTTATTGCATACTTCCAGCACCATACTATGCATTCTTTTACATCATTGCATTTTGTGCATTTTGCAAAATCTCACAATAAGCATCTGCTTTTGAAATCGCAGTCAAAACTTCAGAAGATTCCATACTGTACGGCTTATCTGACGTAAAGGTTGGGATTCTGACTCTCTTACCATTATAAACAAATTCAAAACATACATAGCTGGTTCCACCTAAAGGTCCCTTCATATAATAGGTACGGATCTTTGAAATATCTGTAGCTGAAATCATCTGAAATTCAAAGGGATTCTGGTTTGAAACATAAGCAATTCTTCCTGTTGGTTCATCAATTCTTATAATTGCTCCAGAGGAGTAGAACGTATTGTACTGGCTAAACTTCTTTTCCTTTGAATTATTTTCCATTGTCTTTTCCGCAAAACGCTGTGTAATAGCACTTGAAAGTCCCAGATAAACACATCCTCCAAAGAAAAATATAAATCCTGCGATCACAACAGCACCATGCAACAAGTCCTCCTCTCCCATACAAGCAGCGACGATCAATCCTGCAATAAAGCTGATTATCAATAATACTGCTAACTCCATCAAAATAAATGTCATGCTAAACTTTTTCATTTGTTTTCTCTCCTTTTCTTACTAATTGATAATTTGAATATAGGAACATATATTATAACATTTCAACTATATTTTTGCAAAAATCTGATGAACGACCAGTTTTTCCTATGAACGACTAGTTTTTGATTATGGGGCTATAAGCACCTAATCATTACTACAGGTTTTAATTTCGGAGCTTTGACACCTGATTCAGTCTGGTATCCTCTTCCAACACCGATTCAATCCAACCTTCAATGTACCTTCTCTGCCAGCACATTAATCCATCGTTCTTTTTTCCTGTCTTCACGAACATCCTGCGTCATAAAAATATCTTCAATACAGAAACCATTTTTTATCATAAGATCCTTTAAAGTAGCCTCATTATAATCATAGAAAAATCTTTCCCTAACAACTCGCTCGCCATCTCCATATTTAAAAGAGGCATAGAGTATTCCATCTTTCTTCAATGCATTCCAAAGCCGTTTTAATACGTTCTTGATTAATTCGAGAAATCAATGTACTCTCTGATAAATTCCATTCTTTTCCCTTAATCTTATCCATGAATGGTGCCTGAATACGATACGGAACGTTTTTGGTAAGTATTCTTTTTCGTCTGGCTACCTCCCTATCCTTACAGTTCTTCAAATAGTTCCCGAAAATCAAGCATTTTCAAGCACTTCCAAACACGCATATTCAGCTATTTTTCATGCTCTGCATATAGTTCTCAATCAATCGGACGATTTTATCATTCATGCTTTCTTTGCTTTGTCGGCTGTAATGAAATGATACGTCATAGGTAGTGTTGCCTATTTTCTTAGTAAATCCCCTGTGCTTTCCTGCTCCCTCTTGGCACTGTCTGCTTTCTTTATTTTCTGCTCCTTTAAAAAAACAGAGCACATAGACTTATTTTCTATATGCTCTGACGCTGTGTAATTATTCTGTTGTGTTAAATAAGATTATATCGCTTCATTTCCTCTCTGCATTTGGCACATAATTTACCTATAATCCTATTTGAATATCCTTGTAATGGTTCTATCTTTCCCTGATAATACGCTGTATGCCACATTCTGAGTATAGGAATTTGTTTATCATCTATGACAAAATATATTTTACCTCCAATTTGTTTTGCACCCAAAAAGTTGATATGCAAGTCTATATCATAAGTCTTTGTTCCTAACCATACAACAACATCTGGATTTATTATTTCAATTTCTTTCTTGATAAACTCCTTGTAATATTTGCAATATTCTTGAATATGTAATGCACCCTTAACATCAGCACCGCCACCTCTTTTGTTCAAATCCATAACTGCATAATGGATCGCTGCGTCTGAATCAGACATTTCATTTATTCCAATTTCTGCAACGACTTTATATATGGCAGAAGTCCGCTCCCTCATCTTTCCCAACCAATCATCACAACCAGTTTCATGATATTTCCGATAATCATCTATGTTGCTTGGTTTTGGGTTAAACTTGGCAGAGTATTCATCATCATTAGCTTCATTTGAAATGAATAGCACTTTTCTTTTTTCCTTAGAGAAAACAGCTTCATCAATAATTCCGTCTCTCCGAAAATGGCTTTTGGTAATATTCTTACCTCCTCGTGTTCGTTCCCACGAAAAATCCGGCTCATTTTCCTGTGCATATTCCCATTCAATAAAAAGTTGCTCTAATTGCTCTGATTTAGATACCATTCCCTTGTCCCCTTTCCAAATGTAAATTTAGTTTAGGCTTACTACAATCACATTGATATTACAAGCAATCGCTACCATATATAAACAATATTCAATTTTCATATCTGTTTCTTGTTGATCTTGATATTATTTCTTCTCGACAAACCGGAAGCTGTCGATGTCGTTTGCACAAATAGAATTTCTATCACCAAAAGCTATTTCAAATTAAATAGTTCTTTTACAATATTAAACATCTCATCTTGAGTTCTAGACCCATCATTAACAATGCATGGAACTACATTTTCTTCACATTCTACTTTTACTTGTTTAGCAAACAGAATATCTCGTTCCATCCAATTATTAAAAGCCTGTTGTTTATCTGAACACCCTTCCAAGATATATGGAACCCATTCACGCTCTTTATAATGTGATATCTGAAAATCTGGTGTTGGAATTATTGAAATGTATTCCTTTTTTCTGTATTTCACCATTACATTTGAAGTATATGCAGCTCCTTCGGTTACAATAAAATCAGCATCAATTTTCTCCAAATATTCAAACACCAATTCTGATATTTCGTCATAGATAAGAAATTCATCTTCACATTGTATCAATGGCTCCCGCAACCAAATTTCATCTGGTGTCATAGTTACACTATTTTTGCATGCAGGTTATCCCTTTTCTGCCGCACTATTAGTAAATTTATCTAAAAAATCATCAACCTTAAAATAATATGCACCATATTCCTTTGAAATTCGTTCAGCAACAGTACTCTTTCCGCTACAAGGCGAACCACCTATAAAAAGAACTCTTTTAT
>JAIDHZ010000003.1 GCA_029052995.1 Lachnospiraceae bacterium
ATGTGCTCTATGGGCTGTACCAAATGCATCATTTACATATACGTCACACAAAGAAGCAAGATCCTTAGAAAAAGCCTCTCCATTCTTTGTCTCTTCCGGTCTGAAACGGGTATTCTCTAATAAGATTACCTCACCATTCTTCATAGCTTCAACTGCGGCTTTTGCATTTGGTCCTACAACCTCAGGGTCGGCTGCAAACTTTACTTCCTGACCCAAAAGCTCTGATAAACGCTCTGCCACAGGAGCAAGTGTCTTAGTCTGCTTATCCTCTTCTGTCTTTACCTTACCTAGATGAGAACAAAGAATAATCTTCCCACCATCTGCAATTAATTTCTTAATTGTAGGTAAGGCTGCCACCAGACGGTTTTCGTCTGTAATCTTTCCATCGATTAAAGGTACATTAAAATCACAACGTACCAAAACCTTCTTACCCTCTACATTAATATCATCTACAGATTTTTTATTAAGCATTTTTGTGCTCCTTTCATAATTGAATTTAATCAAAAAACAAGGTCCGGTCCACAAAGACCGGACCATCAAGGTCATAACTTATTAAGATTATGATAATTCTGAGAAATACTTGATTGTTCTAACCATCTGGCTTGTGTATGAATTCTCATTATCATACCATGAAACAACCTGTACCTCATATAAGTCATCAGCAACCTTAGCTACCATTGTCTGAGTTGCATCAAATAAAGAACCATATCTCATACCAACGATATCTGAAGAAACAATCTCATCCTCATTGTAACCGAATGACTCATTAGCTGCTGCCTTCATTGCAGCATTGATGCCATCTACAGTAACATCTGCACCCTTAACTACTGCTGTTAAGATTGTTGTAGAACCTGTAGGAGTAGGAACACGCTGTGCAGAACCGATTAACTTACCATTTAACTCTGGAATAACAAGACCGATTGCCTTAGCTGCACCTGTTGAGTTAGGAACGATGTTAACTGCTGCTGCACGGGATCTTCTAAGGTCACCTTTTCTCTGAGGTCCGTCAAGTGTCATCTGGTCTCCGGTATAAGCATGGATAGTTACCATAATACCAGACTGAACTGCTGCATACTTATTCAACGCATCAGCCATAGGTGCCAGACAGTTTGTTGTACATGAAGCTGCTGAAATAATTGTATCAGAAGCCTTTAAAGTCTCATGGTTTGTATTGTAAACAATTGTAGGAAGGTCATTTCCTGCAGGTGCAGAAATAACTACCTTGCGGGCACCGGCATTAATATGAGCCTGTGCTTTATCCTTGCTGCAGTAGAACCCTGAACACTCTAAAACTACATCTACCTTTAAATCTCCCCATGGGCAATTGTTGGCATCAGGGAATGCATAAATCTTAATCTCCTTACCATCAACTGTAATAGAATCCTCACCTGCTGTTACTTTATCAGCCTTTTCATACTTACCCTGTGAAGAATCATACTTTAACAAGTGTGCTAACATCTTAGGGCTTGTTAAATCATTGATTGCAACAACCTCGTAACCTTCTGCTCCGAACATCTGTCTGAATGCAAGACGTCCAATACGTCCAAATCCATTGATTGCAACTTTTACTGCCATTGAATAAATCCTCCTAAAGTTATGATTTTTAATTGGATTACCATTAAACTCGGTAAACTCATGTCCATATAATACCTTTTTTGGAATAAAATTTCAAGACTTAAATATGTTTTTATTTTCATTTTATTCTAATTTTTACCACTTTATTAATTTATAACTCTTCAGATGATTCATTCGCAAAATCTCAGGATATACATTTGGACTAAAAATTTATGCTTTGACTGTGTATTTTGCTGATTAAGCCGTTATCGGCTATTAAATGATATGCGTAAGTTACACTTTACATGCAGGCTTGACAGTACAGCTTACACATATCACTTCCCACCCTCCAAACAGTTACTAAAAATTACGACAAATATGTGGAAATTCCGGCGTACTTACTTATGGACGTTTCCTCTCTTATATGCTATTATAAATGCTCAATATACACGGAAAAGAGGTATGATACTATGATTGCCACAGATTTACATATTCATTCATGTTTTTCATCGGATTCCACAGAAAAACCTGAATCCATTATTGAAACTGCGATTCAGAAAGGATTTTCCCATGTGTACTTTACTGACCACCATGATATAGATTTTCCTGTTTCCAAAGAAGAGCCTCATATGGATTTTCAGTTGGATTTTGATGTTTATTTTCAAAAATTAAACCAACTAAAAGATAGATACAAGCATCAAATTGAGTTAAGGATCGGCATAGAAATGGGATTATGCCCGGAAATTGATTTAAAAGTCGCTGATATTGTAGAAAAGTACCCATTTGATTTTGTAATTGGTTCCTCTCATCTTACAAGCCTTACAAATGGAGATCCTTACTATCCATGTTACTATGAGGGAAAAAACGGTATCGAAGCCTATCGGGAATATTTTTTATCCGAGGTTGAAAATGTCCGGCTGACAAAAGCCTTTGACATTTATGGTCATTTGGACTATGCAGTACGTTACTGCCCATATACTGATTTTCAGTACCACTTTGATGATTACAGGGATATTTTTATAGAACTGCTCAGGTTACTTATAGAAAACGGCAAGGGTATCGAAGTCAACACAGCCGGCATCATTAAAATGGGCATGGCACACCCGCACATTGAAGCATTAAAGCTCTATCGAAAAATGGGTGGGGAAATTATAACCGTCGGCAGCGATGCCCACACAAAAGAAAATATTGGATATGGCTTCGAAACCGCAGAGAAGCTTTTAAAATCCTGCGGTTTCCGTTATTATACCATATTCAAAGAACGCAAGCCGGAATTTATAAAATTATAAACATGTATTTTATGTCTTATTAATAATAATTTACTATTATTTATTAACAGTTCCTAACCCAAAAAGTCATACTTACTGGTTACATTATCATAAACGCTGCCGTTTGCATTATACTGGTTGGAAAGACTCTTAATATTGGCTTCTGCATTATCTGCTATCTTGCCTGCCAAAAATTCTACCTTTTCGCCAACACTGCCCCCAGTACTGATTACCTTTGCAATCTCATCCGGGTCTGTCACTGTTACCTTATCCTTATCAAAGGTCAGAGTGCCATCTTTTCCAATCGTAATGCCGATTCCCGCCAGTGCCTCTTTTTCGTCTGAAGCTGCAAGGCCTAACATCTGCTTATAATAATTGTTAAGTGCTCCGCCGGCAGTTTTTAATGTTTTCATCGTTTCGTTATATTTTTCTGCCATTTCTTCAATAGCTTTGTAAATTTCGGAATTATCCCCGCTTTCCTTCGCCTTTTCAAATATATTGTTTTCTGTCTTAACAGAAAACTTCTGCATCTTCTCGTACAATGCTTCTGCATCTTTTCCAAGCGTTTCATATTTGGACTTCTGTACCAAACTCTGCGGATTTGTAACATTTTTGTTTAATGCTTTTGCCATTGCTGCATTTCCATCAACATTTACATAATCAAGAAGTGAACCGCCTGCAATTGGAATACCTGTCTTTCTTGAAGTTTCATTTAACATTGTTGTCGTAATTCTCATAAATATCCTCCATTTCTGTTTTCAGTCAATACCATGGCTATTGAAAAACAATCACAAAAACTATGTTTTCCCAATAATTGTTTCTCTTTTTTTATCGGCTGTTTCTCCCGTAAAATACAGAACCATGTCACGAAACAACCATAAAATACATTAAACTACTATTTATATATATGTCTGCCCTGCACAGGTTTATCAGTCCTGTGC
>JAIDHZ010000030.1 GCA_029052995.1 Lachnospiraceae bacterium
CGCGGCGATGTGTATAAGAGACCGGTCTATTTATTGAAAACTGGATATCAAAGCTCCAACAGAAGCTGCCACCTGAAAAATTCCAATCATGGAAAAATGAAACGATTGCTTATTATTCCGACAGTCCATTACACAAAGACAAAACAAAATATTAAAAAGAAACCACTACAACCGCATTCCCGTCCTCATCCGGCAGTGCACAGTAAAGCCGATAAATTCGGCTTCCCCGCTTGTAGGTCTTTTCCAGTTCCCTGTCAATAATCAGCAAATTCCTTTCCGGCATTTCCATTACACTAAAATCCTCATAATTTTTGTCCGCCCCTATAATGCGGTAAGCATTTCCCTGAATTTGACTCTCTCCCTTAACTGAAAGCATATTCCCGCCCTGATAATCCTCCAGCAAAAACTGATATTTCTTTGTATCGGCAACGACAAAAAGCTCCCTGTCCATATCCTTTATGACTTTCCTTTTATATCCAGGGGGCAGTATGTACTGTTCATTCGGATACAGCAAAAGATACACCATAACAATACCGGAGGTATATGATAAAAATCCCCCCGGAATCCTTCCGCTCTCCCTTTTTTGACCATTTTTCCATAACCTGATACAGCGTTTTCCTGTTTCATAGCATCCTCCCTGTACCAATACATTTATCTCT
Organism: Lachnospiraceae bacterium; assembly: GCA_029052995.1. Classification (GTDB taxonomy): domain Bacteria; phylum Bacillota; class Clostridia; order Lachnospirales; family Lachnospiraceae; genus CAG-590. The sequence goes on from JAIDHZ010000030.1 coordinate 660, forward strand.
TTTGCCTCTCCATACCGGAAAAGATAATACCCCTCATCTTTTATAATTTGTGGTGGTTTTTGATTAACTGAAAGCTTTATGTTTCTGTCCCTGATAATCCCTCCGGTAAATGCATCCTTTAACACAATACATAATGTTACCTGCTGACAAATCCAATCTCCCATATCTACTCCATCCTTGTAAAATACACATCTGCCTTTTCCTGTTTTCCTGTTTTCATCTGCCTGTCACACAGATAAACATACTCCTTAGCCGCTTTATCCCGGTGAAATACTTTAAGCACCTCGATAAACTGCCGTCTTGCCCCCATATAATCCCCTGTGCAGTATAGCTCCACTCCTTCTTCAAACAGATCCTTTGTAACATCCTTTAACTCTATTTCCTCCCGACTGTCCCCGTCATACACATCATAAATCCGGTCCGTATAATCGGTATAAGGATTGTATAAAAAACCAAGCAGTCTGGTATGGTAGACTACAAAAAATGCCGGAATCTGTAAAGCCGCATTTTCAGTAATTAAAATATGCGCCTGATACTGCTCGGCAATTTTCTGCAGCCATTCCGCAGTGTCCCGGTACTGGGACACTGTGATTGCCTCCATTCTTTTTTCCTGTCCCACAATCCCAACCGATACGGGTCCATAGGTAATCCCTATTCCTGCCCTGTTCTTTTCTATCTGCTTTTGTTCTTCCATATAGTTTAACTTCCGGCACATGGCAATGGCACTTTCTATAGCCATACTATACTCCTGGTCAAACAATGCCGTAAACCCGGCATCATGAAAATCCTCCACTGTTCCTGAGCGTTCTAAAACCGCCGGTATACAGACCCTTAATACTCTGTTAATGGAAGCTATCATTTCCTTTGTGCTCTTCTTTCGAATGCTTCGCTGGAAATCTGCTAACTGAAAGGAAAGCACAGCCATTTGCACACTGACCTCATCACCAAGGCTGACCTCTATAATACTGTCCTTCCCAAGAAGCATAGGAAACCTCTCCGGTATATATTTGGAATAGGCTTCATTAAATGTCTGCATCTCCTCCATATTTCCCGCAATACTTTTTAGCATTTTCTGAAAAACAGCAAGAATCTCACTTAACTCATCATGCCCTTTTATCTTATATTCTGTTTTATATATTCCCTGTTCCACCTGTTTAGTAAGGTCTTTTAACTGATAGATAGGGCGTAAAATAGTAAACTGCACAATAAACAGCATGGCAATAAGACATAAAAGCAGACCTGCACCAAGGGCAGACATGGAATCATATAAAGCCCGGGTCTGCGCATAATCAATCTCATACTCATCAATATCTACTCCCACAAAAGCAGTAACCTCTTCCTCATCATTTAAAATGGGGTCATATACGGAAACCAGTCTTTCCCCATTTTCAAGCACTACATGATCAAGGGTTATACTGGGTGCCTTCGAATCTAGTACTTCTTTAAGATGTGGATATTTTTTCTTTAGGGGGGTATCCTGCCCGAGTCTGTTATTTTCTATCACTTCATCCCCCTGCTGCTTTAAATCAAATATGTAGACCCCCTGTTCCTCTGTGCTGACTGCCACTACATAAAGATAAAACACCTCAGAATCATTTAACAGCTGCTTTGCCTGTTCAATCAAAATCTCATAATCCGCATCCCTCTCTTTACACTCGGCATACCTGGTAATCCTCTCTTCTTCCACCATGCCTTTTATAATTCCTGCAATAGAAACGGCATAATTACGGTAATAGTTGTCGGTCAAAAAATTATTTGTATCTTTTAAAAAGAAACTGACGACTCCCGCAACAACCAGCAGCATACCCACAAACAACAGCGTAAACTTTAACCGCAGTCCAAATCTTACCTTCATAAACCTCTCCTCTTTCATTATGTAATAAGGAACCTTTCATAATGTTAAGCTATTATACATTCATCTATGAACCGGTACTGATATTAAAATTCCCCGGACTGGAAATCTGAATGACTCCACCATAAGCACACATCAGCTTAGAATTTCCTGTAAGCACCGGCTTACCCGCAATCATTACCTTACTGCTTCCCGGCATCCAGACCCCGGCAGGAACCGGTACACAGGGCATTGGGGTCATAACCCCAAGCTTTGCCGCAGTAGCTGCTGCAACCACAGGGTTTGCCATGGAACTGCACATACCAAAGGGCATAATATTTTTTAACGGTACATTATCCATAACCGTAGCCATGGGCATGGTCGTAACCACCTTATTCTCCGGGGTTACCACAAGTACAGAAGGCGCTGCGCCAAAGCTGCATTTACACATAGCGCCGCCACAAACCAGATTCCCCATTTCTCATTTCTCCCCATCCTCATCATATTTCATCTGCATATCCGTTACACGTTTTATCCTCTTCGTCCTTCCCGAGAAAATTTCCACTGGTGAAAGCCTGACATACAAAGCTGTCCGGAAGGGCTGGTTTATACCGTTCCATATCTTAATTTTATCCTCAATATCCGGCTCTAACAGCTCCACCTCTATCTCCTTAAGATCCTCATACAAATAGATTCGGTCTGTAAGCCCCTGTAACAGAACGTCCAGCATTCTGATTTCCTCCGTCATACGGTATTTTTCATCCCCTTTGGAACATGGTACAAGCATATAACAAAGATCATAATAGACCGAAGGGCATCGAAGCAGCTCCACGTCTTCTCTCTGCATCAGCGGACTTTGCATCGCCCAGTTTCTCCTGATATCATATAAAAAAATAACAAGCTCCAGATTTTCCTGTGTTCCCGGTGTTCCCAGTCCAATCTTTTCCGGTAAAATATCCAGCGCCTCCTGCGCCATACTGCGTACCACACCGATAAACTCCCTGCTTGCCTCAGATACTGCCAAGCCTGTTTCCATACCTATTCCTCCTTATTTTCCTGTTTGACATAGACATTGTCCCGGAATTCTCCCTCCGATACAATCTCCCCATTCAGTGGATTATACAAAATGCCATAGCCATGATATTTTCCCAAAAAGAAGTTACCTTCATACTTTACTGCCCCGTTTGCCGCATACAAAACACCATAGCCATCATATTGTCCATACCGGAATTCCCCTTCATATACCTTTGCATTGGTATTCTCGTCATAGAGCTTCCCTGAACCGTAATACATTCCACTAAAAAAATTCCCTTCGTAAATGATGTTTCCTGTCTTTGGATTGAACTCCTTTCCCTCGCCTTCATACTTATCTCCTATAAATGCACCCTTATAAACAATCTTTCCGTTTTCGTTATACTCCGTACCCTCCCCCTCCTTTTTATCCTTCAAAAATTCACCCTCATAAAGCAGTATACCATTTTCATCATACAGCTTTCCCTCACCGTTTTTCTCTCCGTTTAAAACATTTCCCACATACATCACAGCCCCGTTTTTGTAATACAAAATGGTATCTCCACCCATAAACTCGCCCCGAACAAACTCACCTTCTGTTTTTACAATACCATTTTCATAGAGTTTTCCCTGTCCTTCATAAAGACCGTCCAAAAACTCACCCTTATATACCACCTCACCATTACTGGCATATAAAATTCCCATTCCGCTATATACTCCCCTTTGAAATTCACCCACATAACGTTTTTGCCCATTATCATAAAAGCTTTTGCCGGTTCCTTCATATTTGCCGCTTACAAATTCTCCCTGATATTCCAAATTACCTTCCTCATCATAAAAGGTTCCGGTTCCTTCAAAATCTCCTTCAACAAATGTCCCTTCATACTTTATGTTCCCATTTTTGTAGTACAGCTTACCCTCTCCCTCATACTGATTAAACGCAAACTGCCCCTGGTATTTTATCAGATGCTTTTCCGGTTCTTCACCTTGATAATATTCTGTTCCTATTCCACTATACGCCTCTTGTTCAAAAAAGCCCTGATACATAAGATTTCCATTGTAATCGTAGAGTGTACCCTCTCCCTCAATCCTGCCATCCTGAAGTTTTCCAACAAACAATACCTGTTCCTTTTGTTCGTCAGCTGTAAGCTTTACCTTCCCTGTATACATAAACCTTTCCCTTGCATTTACATACATGACTTTCGTAAACCATTTGGGAAATAATTCCGTTTCCATAATCGGAATCACATATACCACCACTAATAATGGTATAAATGTTACTAATAATATTGCAAAAAGCACCAGCCTCTTTCTTATATAAAATTTACCAAACCGGAAATATGCCTTTTTTGTCACGTCTAATCCTCCGCTTTCTGAACAGGTAGTGTTCCAATGCTTTCAAATACCACTCCCTGTATCTCTTCTTTCTCCTTATCCTTTTTATGCATTTCTTCCAGCAGCATGACAACTGCCAATATATAAACCGCAATAAACAGCACTGCTTTTACAGCCGGTAAAATCCGCTCTCCCCAAAGGGAGATTTTCTGCTTCCACCTCTGCAAAATTGTTACCTGTTCCATAATCTCCCCCGGCATCACATTACAAATCCTGTTATATTCCTCATAGATTTCAAAAAAATCTTCCGGCTTATCCCTTTCGAGATAATCTAATAACCCCATAAAACCGGGGCTTAAGGCATTATTTACCTCTTCGCTGAACAATTCACGAAACAGTACCGCCATTGCCTTATTTACCATTGTCATATTTCCGGCATCACCGGCAAAAAACTTCCAGCCATAGTCAAAAACAATTTCCTCCCCCTTTAAAAGTATATATTGGGGGTCTAATATCTGACATATAAGAAACTCCGGCAGCTTCCACAATAATATTTTTTCGAGAAGCTGTCTGCCAAGAATAATCCTCTGTTCCAAAGAAATATTTTCTTCCTGCAGCAGCCGCTTTAACGGCATTCCGTTTCTTTTATAAAAAGCGGCATATAACTCCTCATTATTTGTAAAACAGCCTTTATAATCTTCAAAAGCCCTGTTATCCTGAAGAGCATAAAATAAAGGAAGCAGACTTCTGACACACTTCTCCTGCACAAAATGTAAAATCGTATATTCCCCGCCTTTTTCGTCAGAGCAATACATTATCTGGTTTCCATATTCCATTTCCCTTACGTGAATTACATGAAAGACTTCTCCAAGTGCCTGCATCCATACCCTCCTTATTGCAAAGTCATTTATGAACAGCTGCTAGTGTACTGACACATTGACAAGTAGGTTTACCTGATTATCAACGTGTCAGTACACTAAGCTTCCTCTCTTACAATCACAAAAGCAGCAGCCTGTAACCGATTGTTTTCCATACTCTCTGCAAATATCTCATATACTCCCGGCTGATTTGGTGCAGTATAGCATCCATTTCCGTCAATGTTTCCTCCCTTTTCATCCTTTACATACCATTTTACATGCTTTTGCACCTTTCCATTTACAACCGCTTCAAAATTATATTTTTCACGAATCAGTAAATTGGCAATATCCGGCTGAATCTGCATTATTTCCGGTTCATCCCTTTGGGTTTCATTCGCTTTGTCCTTCACCGCAGTCCAGAATATCCTTATTCTTTTTGCCTCTACCTGCTCTAAGCACCGGATTCCAACAACAAAGCTCCCCCTTTCCACATTCACCTTTGCCGCCATCTCGATTCTGGGAATAACCCGCTCCTCAAAAACATTCTGGCTTCCGCAAATCAGTGAGCTTCCTGCCTGAATTCCTTTGGCAAGCCCTAAAAATATGTACACCTCTCCAAGTCCCAGGCCATGTACAATTTCTTCGGAATAAAACCTCTGCCCGGCAGTCCCGCCAATCCCCAGCTCTATGACTACGCTTCCTGCCCTTATGGAAGACTCCGGCATCATAAAATCCCTGTCTGTTTTCATCTGGAAAGCATTCTGCTCCATCTCTCTATTGGCATAGTCTATCCTTACAGGTAATACAGGATTAGCAGCCTGTCGCAGCCGTATCGTCTCCAATGCAGCCTCCACGCTATGATTCCACACATATTGCCGATAGGGAAGATTTTCTATTTTTTCAATCACATAAGTATCCCCTGCATAAAGAATCCTCATTTTTGCAAGGTAAACTGCCTCATTATAAATGTCCTTTATGATTTCTTCCATGGATGAATTATAATACTCTGCCAAAATAACCTCCGGTAATTGCTTTTCCGTTACGGAAACCGGAAATTTCCACCGCATCACTTCTCTTTTGGTATCCTCTCCGATTGTCATCAAAAAACTATCCGGTACCGCTTCAACATATCCATCTGCACTGGCAACAGCCTTTGCACGGATAGGGATTTTCATTGTATAGACATCTTCCGAAATCATATTAGTTTCATCAAAGGTAATAGTTACTGTATTTTTTCCTTCGTGCTCCAAGCAGGCAAATCTAAGCTGATAGGAAAAGGAAATTTTTCTTGCCTGGTCTGTTTTTTCCACAAAAACCGTTATCTCTGCCTCAGTATCACTTTGTACATATCTTGGAACCTTCTGTCTTATCCTTATCCCCTCCCCATAAAATATAGTCTTGGTCTGTTCATACAGGGCAGTGATTTGTTCTCCCTCCTGTTCCGGTTCTTCGCAGGTTAAAAACAGATGATATCCCTCCACATATTTATTAAATTCCTCCTCCTGACTGTCACTTACCCTGGCAATATTGTGAACTGCCCCCTCTGCATGTTCATCATAGGCAATACATAAAAAAACATCCTGCTTTATTTCCGCATCCCGTTTACAATCTGCATATCCCTGAATAGCAGACAAACGTTTTGTAACAGGCTCTGCAACCACAATTTCCCTTCCTGAAAAATCCAAAGCCAGACCCTTCTCAATGGAAATTGTGTAATCGTCAAGCCCCACAACCTGCATACCGCAGACCACACCTGTTCCATATAAAAAACGGTTAAGCATTCTGCGTTTATCATTCATATATCGCTGCTCAAGTTCAAAATCATCAACGCTTAAAAATTTTCCATAAAAATATCTATTCCTTTGAAACGGAAAAAGTTTCAAATTTTTCACCTTCAAGGCCCCCTTTATGCTTTACATCCCAGCACCGTTACATATGGTGTCAGGGTGTTGTCGTTTAATGCCAAATCCTGATAACCTCCTAAGCTGCTGTTTATTCCGACATAGCTATACTGATCCAGAAAAATGCATGGTTGTAAAATAACTAATCTGCATTCAATAAAAGCCGGTGCTGCATCCTCCATAACACGATGCAAAATTGCAATATCCTTCTGATTGTCCACTGCCTGCTCCGAAAGCACTACAGTAACTGCATATGCGTGATCACCGTATAAGCGTTCCAACTGTTTAGTCCGTTTTAAATCGGACTTATAGCGGCTTAAAGCATGATACTCTACAATAAACGGCATATGTCCGGTAAATAGTCTGATCATTTCTTCCATATATTTTTTTGTTCCCCGGATAGGAATTAACCTGTATCGGTTCTCTAACAGATAAATCAATTGTTCCCTGTTCCATATGCCCGCATTTTCCATATCAAACCATCCTGCTAACCACTCTAAAATTTCCATATCCGAATGCTGTGGGTAAAGCCTATGCGGCATAGTTGCAATCTGCTCTGTCAAATCTTCATAAACCGATTGGAATATTTTTAAAAAACGGTACAGAAAAGACTCCTCTGATTCCCTGTACACTTCCGGTAAATATGACATCCACGAAACTGATTCCGTACTGATTTTTTCCTCTGATTTTTCCATATTTTCCATGCGTCCTTACTCCCCATTCATTTTTCGCCGGTTAAAATGCATCTGGTTTTCAGCTCCTTTAAATATCCTATTCCCTGAAAAGGAATTACTATATCATTATTTTCCGCCCTTGTGACGCCTCTTCCTTTTGAACGAAGGGTAAGCTCACATATATTTACCGCTTCAGGCAAGGCTTCAATATAAGCATACAGCCTGCTGTAAACAATGGTCTTGCCAAAGTCCATATTCTCTTCAAAATACTTCCTTATGCTGCCTTCAATTTTCTCCTGTGCCCCGGGATACTGCCTTTTAACCATGATTTCCAAATGTAATAAGATACCTATGTACTCGGGTTTGTTAATCTGGATTTTTGTACCCAGCAGCCTTTTATTTTCCAGATGCCGCATAATATTTTTATTATATGCATCTCCACGCAGTATCCTATCCCCATTGGAATAGGGCATAAATACAGCCTCTAAACAGTTTTCCTGTGTGTCCGAAGCAAACACTTTTGCACTGCGGATTCTAAGACCAGGTGTCTCCTTTATTATCTTTTCATAATCCCCATTGGTGACTGCCCTGCCATGGTTTTCCAAATGCATTTTTAAACTTTTTATACAATCACCTATATCCTCAGGATGCCTGCCTCCACAGGCGGATTCTTCATTATAAAGTATTTCACCTGTTTCAGTCATAAGCTTTTGCCCCTTTTGAATATTTCCACTTCCCCCTACACAAAGGGCATATCCAATCACCTCTATCCTTCCTTTGGGGCATTTTCCGAATTTTCCATTTCCGAACTGCAAAATCCCTTCCGTTTCCTGTAGTATATAACAGCGCTGCCCGCTTTCTGCCATCATAAAATCCTTTACAGGATGCCATTTTGTAAAATATCCCTTCGTTTCCTCCACCCAGAGGGAAAATGCAACACCCAGTACTGTTTTATCCGGCAGATAAAACTGCTGATTTGTACCTCCATTCCCCATATAGGAAAGCTGCTGAAAATCCTTCTCTTCTTTCGCAGATACCACACAAAGGGTTATCTGTCCTGTCTCTCCCTCTACTGTTTCCCGTGCAAATACAAAATGACGTTTTTCACCGTATATATAATCAGAATAATTGACAACTTGCCTATAGCCTTCCTTTTCCTTTTTATATATCCTCGTTACACCATATACACCATAAAATGTATCCAGTGTCACTTCATAAAAATTCATACCCTCCTGCAAAAGCACAAACTCTTTATATTCTATTCTTGTGTCCCTTTGAGTCATGGGTACCATATTACAATGGATCCCCTTTAGAAGCGGTGCTGTATCATATTCCCCCTGCGCCACAAGCCTCAGGCAGTATGAGTCTTTTATTTTCTCCATATATCCTTCAATACAAAACTTTATCACTCCTGTCTGCAAAAGCCCAAAGGTAGTATCCTCCAGCATTTGACATGGCCTAAAGCTATCGCCGTCATAATACTCCAGCTGCAGCTTAACCAGTGGTATAAAGCAGTCTTTGTCTATGGGGTTACGTGTCACTGCATATTCATCAAACAAGTCAAAATATAAGGTATGTGTTATCTCCCGCTTCATTTCATGATTTAAAAAAATATCATAATAGGATAAGATTTCCGGTGTTTCCCCAAACGGGTAGAACATTTTCTTATGCTCCTTTGCCAGCAAATCCTCCGGTTCCATATAAATGGTTTCTCCTGCTTCAAATACAACAGAGCCTGCCAATGCCTTCGTTCCTTTAAGAAAAAAATCGTTCTTATCTTTTTTCATAATCTCTGTATACATAACCGCCGGTACCAAACCTCCCGGACTCACACCCAGTAAATGCAAAAATGCCATAATATGAGCAGGACCAATCTGTTGCGCATGGAACTGCTGCATTTCGTTCATATAGGCAAAAAGCTCCAGCAGGGTGATGCCGCTGTCTGCGGCATTATAATTAACCCATTCCGGATACATGTTCTCTATTTTTCCTTTTGCATAATTCAAAATTTCATCAAAATCCTGTATTTCCTGTTTTTCAATCGGAAGCATCCTTTATCCTCATTCCGTAAGAATTTCTATTTCATGTTCATCTGCTGTGCCTAATGAATACGTTCCCCTGCCTGTTTCCTCTTTGAGGCTGGTAGATTTCACATATACCACTTCCTCTATCTGGTTGCATACGTTTTGAACCTGTATGGCAGATGGCAGTTCTCCAATACTCCAGCCCTTTCCGTCAAAATTACCGGTTACCGGATCAATAAAATCATTAATCCGCTTCTTTATTTTTTCTTTAACCCGGTAATGCTTTGCCGACGGTTCAACTACAACTGTCACATACACCTTTAACCCTACCTTCTCCGGCTTTACAATATGAATCCTGCCTTCCCGCCATAACTGTTCACTGGTATATAAAGTCAGGAATTTACGGATTTCCTCCCTTCGCTGGTTAAAATAATGCTCTTCCTCTTTGTCAAAAAGAACAGCAACCGTAATATGTCCCGGCGCTTTTTCCCCCTTTTCATTTTTTCCTGAAAAACATTTAACCTGCCTGACATTTCGTATATTTCCATATACAATATCCTCAAAATCTTTTACTGTCACAGCTCTTTCCAAATGCCGCAGACTTGAGGCATTTCTTATTTTTGCATGCTCAATATCCTCTTTATCACATCCCCCGATAAATTCCCTGCTGTTCGTAACCTTATTAATGAAGCCAATGCTTCGTTCCATAATATGCACTGCACCCGCTTTTACATTTCCATGCCTTCCGCTTTCCTGACCGGCAAAAGCCATCACTGAATCAGGTAAAATATCCTGAATGTCCATAAATCCGGCAAACGGTTCATTTTCCCTTTCCTCTGTTAAAAATCTAATCCAGTATCCCTCATATCCAAAAAATGACTGCTTTACAAAATGGTGCTGTGCTTCCCAGATAAGAGAACCTGTCCTTGAAAAAAAATCAGTTTCGTCATCTGCTTTTAGCGGCTGGAATCCCTGTTTGCCATAATATTCATAATTGTATAAGCATTTTTTTCTCTCACTTTGCTGTTCAAGAACCACTAAAAGATGTATCATTTCCTCGTCAAGCGGTTTGGAAAAAGCCAGATAAAGCATGCTTTTTCCGGGAAAATCGTTATAAAATGGTACACATTCCCTGTCACATGGCATCTGTCTTTCAATAAGCTCATTTACAGCATAGACATATTCCGGCTTTTTCCCACCTTCCCCATACTTATAATGCAGTGTAATATTTTTTATGTGTGGTACAATATAAATACCATCCATTACATAATTACCTGACATTTTTGTGATGCGCATTCGGATGCAGCCCGTTTCTCTTGCAGAAACAAAAAATGGATAAATGTCCTCTGGACACAAAAATTCTACCGTCTTTCTCTGCTGATTCCCCTGTTGTGCAAAAATGCTTTCATACCTTTTGCTACCCGGTATTTTTGTCCATCCATGTCCATTATAATATTCCCATATTACCGTATTGATTGTGATATCCACCTGCTTTTTTTCCTTAAATTCCGACTGATGCATTATGTTTCTCCAGTAAATTGGAATTTCCGGAGAAACCAGTTCTCCCGGAATTTTTTCAAAAGTTAAATCAAAGCATATCTTAATCTGCGCCCCTTTCTTGTAAAACACCTCAGCGGACCCTATATAAAGCTCTGCAAAAGTATAAGGGTGTTCTCCAAAAGGCAGAAAACTATCCTGGTCAAGTTCCATATCCCCGTTAAAAATCAACTCCGGTACAATATAGTCTCCTGCTGACAAAATCGAAAATTGTGGAAATGTAATCCGGCAAAGCGGAGTCATTTTTTTGATTTTGGCACATATCCAAAAGTAATTCCTCCCCTGCAGATTTTTCTTTTTTAATGCCGGTAAATGCTCTTTTTTATACAGATAAAGTTTTCCCTGCTCATACCGAAGGTTTGAAAATTCCACAAATCCTTCCCCGCCTGAATATGACCAGCTAATCTGCTCCGTAATATACTTTTCCAGTTCCTTTTCATGGGCAGAAGACAAGAGAAAATCAATTACAATTTCCCCTTCCGTATCAATGAAAAACAGATATGGATGACCTATGTACATGTGATGGGATTGTCTGTTCTCCAACTGATTTTCCCTCAAAGGAAGAGACAGCGGCTGGCTTATTATATCCATGCTCCCATTTATATAGAAAATATGATTAAGTTCCGCAGGAGATACAAATACATCTTCCTGTGTCTTAAAAGTGAGCTTCCCACCATCTTCCCCTTCTGCAAAAACCTTTGTACCCTCCTCAACCATTACACCTGCAACCTCATCATTTACTGTAGAAAAAGTCACATACCCCTCTGCAGACTTTGCCGGCAGCAGACTGGCATCAAGCAGGTTATAAAAATAAACGGGGTACTGCTCTAATGTCTGGTAAAAACGTTTGGCCGACTCCTTCATCATATCTGCAAATAATAAAGCCAGTACTGTACCCATATCAGGCTTTTCCTTATCAAACTTCCATTCCGGTACGGATACCTTCGCTCTTTCCTGAATTTGCTTTATAATACTTTCGGAGCTTGTTTGATAGTAACCTGTTTTCCCCATCTGTTACCCTCCTAGTTTATCTTTACCATACTTCCCTTTATCTCTGCCATCCCGCTGCTCTCCAGCTTCATGGAACTTCCACCCTTTAATTGTGTGGTATCGCCCTTTATTTTCAGCATCTGTCCCTCGAGTTGTAAAGTCTGTCCTGCTTTCTGGTTTATCTGGTCAGCCAAAAAGGAAAGCTTTTTGTTGTCTCCGTCTAAAACAGCCATATTTTTCCCACCAACGGAAAAAGTCAGCTTTTTGTCTGCACAGATCTGAATACATCCGTTTTTACCATCTATTTTAACAGCATTTTTACCTTCCTTATCTGAGACAGATATGATACTGTCCTTGTCTTTCATTGTGATATGCAGGTCTCCTGCGGTTTTGATTTCAATCCCCCCTGCTTCATCATCATCGTTAAAACAGATTTCATGGCCGCCCTTAGTTTTTATTTTTTTAATTGTATTCTTTTCGACTGCTGTTTTCTCCGGTATCTTGTCCACCTGATTCCACAAACCGCCTAACACCACAAGGCTGTTAACATCTCCCGCCAGGCTTCCCACTAAAACCTCCGTATCAATTTCCGGAAGAAAATAAAAGCCATATCCATTGCCACAATAAGGATGTGCTACCGAAAGCCATTTTGTAATACTTTTTCCACTTTCCCCTGTCTGAAATTCCACCAAAATTTTACCGGGACAATCCTCATTCCAATTTTCCTTTACCACGGCACGCATTACACCATACTTGTTCTTATTCTGTATACGTTTTTTCTCTTCCTCTCCAAACGATGCGCTCCACTTATCCTCTCTGTTTCCAATTACAAATCTGGTTGTAAATCCGTCACTGTCAAAATGATGACACACCTCACTTATATAATAAATTCCTGCTGTGGATTCATCCACATTACTGATTTTAATATGTCTGCCCGGTACAATTTCCGGTATTCCAAGCACGGTGCCGCTTCCGAATATCTGTTTTTGTTTCTTTTGAGCCGCCATTTTCTCCATATAGTGATTAAGCTCCTGCTGGCTTGCACCCACTTCCATTTCATATTCATCAACCGGCACCTTTTTTTCCAGTGAAGAGATATCCTTATAGGTTTTTAAATCCTGCGTAACTGCATTCTCCTCTTTATTTTCCTGGTTACAGCATATTTTGATTTGCCTGTTACAATATCTGCTTCCCTGTTCAAAAGATAATAAATGTTTCCCCCATTCAAGGGTCAAAAAAGCTTTTGTCCCATCCTCTGGCTTAATAAAATATACTTCTCCCCCCGCAACATAAAAATCCCGTTCTGCTCTTGCGCATAGCTCCTCTTTTATAAAACGAAAATCATCACCATTCTGGATAATTTCAATTTTATCGGCCGTAGCTGTAATATTTAAATTATCATATAAATCGCTATGCTTTTCGAGAAGTGTCTGAAACAGTTCAGAATAAGTACAGTCACTATACTTATACATACTGTTTTGATACTGCATTAGACGCTTTCGCAAATCCATAGCCGTGACAACAACTGTCGGGGATGTCTGGTAATCTGCACAAAACTCTTCGATATATCCCTTAAAAACAGTTGTAAGCTGTTCACAATATCCCAGTGCAACACTGATTATGGTTCCCAAAGCAAATGCATCCTTCACCTCCTGCCGTATGCTCCATGATTCCAAATCAAACGCATTCCCAATCCGAAAGCTGACGCTGGATGCCTCATCTGCTGACAGGGTAACCTGTATTTCTTCTATTTCTAGATTCTTTGACTGTATTACATTGTCTTTGCTGTCCTTTAAATAGATTGCTGCTGCCGGTATCTCAAAATTTCCATACCTGTCTGCCAAAGTATTATATTCCTGGCTTTCTGTCATAAGATTCGGATTCCCCATATTATCCTCTTTATTCCTTCTTTTACTGTATAACTCCAATAGTCTACATTACTGTTTGCTTTCCTTGGGCGGCAGTGTTAAAACCATTCCCTTTTTGATTTCTAATGGATTTAAAATACCATTTACCAGTGCAATAATACGCCAGTACCTCGCATCCCCATATTCTTTCTTTGCAATACTGCAAAGGGTATCTCCTTCAGCTACCGTCAGGGTTTTAGCCTCATCTTTTTTTTTATCCGCAAAAGCATCGGTGTGCTCTACAGGCACTGACTTAAAGCTCAAATCTAATTTTGCCCGCACCGGCTTACCATCTGCCAAAAACATGGTATAATTTTCCTTCACGTTCTGAATAATTCCCGTAAAGCTCATATTTCCCCATGCAAAAGTAACCGTGGGAACTTTTTTAAGCGTATCATCAACCTCTGCAAGCTTTACGATCTTACTTGTATAAATAGTCACGTCCATACCACCCTCCTCAGGATTATCAAGACTGGGCGGTATATAGGTATCAAAGAAAAGTGCTACATTTAAACTCTTACTGTTTCCACTAATATATTGGTTTACAGGGTGTTTTTTACCCGGAGTTTTTTTTTCTGCACATTGAATCCCTGTTGATAAGCTGTATTCTTTCGGGTTAAATAAAACCGGAATGGGTTTCTCCTGTCCCTCCACCTTTAAAACTGCTTTTGTCATTTTGTTTCCCACTATACGTCACATCCATTCTGTTTAATCAAAGCCGCTTCTAAGCCGCTCCATTCTGATTTCCTGCTTAATTTCCCTAATAACAGCCTGTGAAACCTCCCTGACTGTTGGAATCCGCATTTCTTCATGACCGGTGCGTATTCTGTATTCCTCCTGCCTGGTAACCCATTTACGTAAGTTTACCAGTTCTTCCTCATACTGATGTAAGCGCCTTGTGGTTTCCTGCCATTTTTTCTGGTTATCCGTGACAACCCCCAGCTTGTGCAGCAAATGAATCATCTGCTTCTTTTCTCCCGGCTGGTTATAGATTTGTTCTATTGTCTTAAGAAACCTCCGGTTATCCTTATTGGTAACCATCTGATAATATCTGCTTTCATACCTCTTTATTTTCTGTAAAAAATGATTATCTATTATCTGCTCCATATGACGGTGAAAATCCGTATTATGGGATTCCCTCTTCATTGTCAGGTAAATCAGGGAACTTCCATAATACTGTGCCGGGTCCATTTTGTATTTCATTATGATTCCATCAGTAAACGTACGATTTTTCTCCTGATTCAACTGTCTCACTCTTTCCCTTTAGTTCATTAACCATAGCCTGGAATATGCAACCTCAAAAGTATCAATTAAAATTTCTCCCTGTTTTGCATCTAATGCTGCCACTTCCCACTTTGTCACTAAAGCAGCATCTGTAGCATATTTTACATCAATGTTTCCACCATATCCCATTACCATTATTACAATTCCCTGATTTAACATCATACCCGGACGCAGCCTGGAAAGTACATTTCCAGAATTTTTGCAGACCCCTGTTTCCAAATGCATTGTTTTTGCATTATTTAATACTGTTGATGTAATATAGTTTCCTGCATTCATCCCGCCCTCTGCAATATTTTCCATTTGCGCATCCATTCCAATACCAGTGACCTTTGCAAAGGAAACATCATAATTATCAATCAAAACCTTAAACCGATAATTTACAACTATCTGATCATGTGAAATCAATTTCTGCCCTCCTTTTCCGGCTAGAAGCTGCCGATATCAAATACATTTTCAGGCTCCTCATTTAATCTGCTGTTTATTTTTGAAAATTCCCTGCACCATCTGCTCCGTTCGCCATGGGGCAGTTCCATAATTTCGTCATGGCTCCAGTGTGCGTAATAAGCAATAAATGCTGCCTCCTCGTAAATCTGTTCCTCCGGATACAGACTCAGATTCCGGCATTCATAAAATTTACCGGAACAGAAATTTTCTGTCCACAATGGGGACATACGCTATTATAGCTGGGAGTTTCCATCGTGTTGATTCGCTCGTACAAATCCTGCAGATAAGCAAGGTCAGCCGTATACAGCCCTTCCACCACTCTTGTATCCACCGCCGGCAGGCTTCCAAGCCTTGTAACCACCCTTGCCATCAGGATAATTGTAAGATACCCTGAATTTTGCTGTACCCGCTGATCCTTTAGCGGAAGAATCTCATCTGCAGCAGTTGCCAGCCGCATAACCCCATCCTTGTGCAGTATTCCGGCAGAATCCATATATCCCCTTGGCAGTGTAAATTCATACTCTATCTGAAATGCCATTTATATACCCCCTATTTTGTCCTTTTCATTCCTTCATGTGCAATTTCAAGTGTTTCAATCGCAATCTCTGATGACGTCGCATTAAAATCCGGTGCCGTATATTTTGTTGGCCATGCATTAATAACCTGCCAGGAGGCTGCATCTTCCCCTGCTATATTCATCAGTGTAATGGTAATAGTCTTCCGGTTTACATCCTTTTCAAATCCTTCTTCCATCCATTTATAAAGCACATCACTTTCCATAAGTCCCTGCTTTAACGTAATATTTCCATATTTCTTTAATCCGGGAACCTTTAACGGTGTCTGTACCTTGTCTCCTTCCCGGTACTCAATCACATCAATGGATGCATCAAAGCCCGACACTTCACTGAACCCTCCTGCAGTCAGACCGTCTATCTCCACCTTAAACCTGAATTTTCCATGCGGATATCCACTTGCCATGTCTTTTCCCTTCCTTTCCTATCCGTAACTGTTTACTGTGCATCTCCCGTTTTCTGCGTAATTCGGAAAATAACAAACTCAGCCGGTTTCACAGGTGCAACTCCAATCACACAAATCAAACGTCCGTTGTCTATATCATCCTGTGACATAGTTGTACGCCCGACATTTACAAAAAATGCCTCATCCGTTGAAGTACCTGCAAGAGAACCGTTTCTCCAAAGACCTGTCAAAAATACTTCAATCGTCCGTTTAACCCTTACCCAGAGCGTCTCGTCATTGGGTTCAAACACAGCCCAGTTCGTATTTACCTTAATCGATTCCTCAATAAAAATGAACAGTCTTCTCACATTGATATATTTCCATGAGCCATCACTGCTGGCAGTTCTTGCCCCCCATACCCTGATTCCAAGCCCCGGGAAAGTACGTATCAAATTCACACCTTTTGGATTAAGCATGTCCTGCTCGCCTTTATTGTAATTATAATCCAACCCCACACAGTTTCTTACCACCTCATTTGCAGGTGCCTTATGCACCCCGCGCTCATTATCGGATCTGGCATAGATTCCCATGATTGAACCGGATGGTGGAATCGCAATATTTCTCTTATCTAATGAATCAAACACATTAAGCCATGGGTGGTACAATGCTGCATAATTGGAGTCAAAAATATCACGGTGAGCCATAATATCCTGTACTTTTGAGGATTCCCTGGGTATATCTAAAACGGCAAAGCGACTGGCAAGCTGCTCACAATGTGCAACCAGGCTTAGCTGCACATTTGGGTCTGTCACCCCCGGCACCGCCATAATGGAAACCGAATCATTATCCAAAAATGACTGTATACCGGTACGCTTACCGGCTCCATTATCCTCACCGATAAAATCTGCTGCGGATATTGCCGTTACTGAACCGTTGCTTCCTCCTGCAAAAGACATACTTATGCTTTTTGACGCTGCATCTCCTGCAATCTGCTCCATCGGACTGACGGTCTTTTCCTCATCCGGCATATTATGTCCCACAACAATCAAATCAGATTTTTCCGTCCGCTTTACCACATAATTTGCTGCCTCTATATTGAAGGATAGATTTTCATAGGTTTCCACAATATCCTCAAACCGGACCTCTAAGTTAAACTCACAGGTAGTAATCACCTTTGTAGGTAAAAGTTCAGTGTCTACAATTCCATCATCAAAATCATCGGCAAACTCCAGCACATTATCCTGACATTTCACCACCCGGTTATATACTGCTGTATCACTTTCCGCCTCTTTAAACATGACAATATCGCCAACCTGAAAGCCCGCTGCTTTTTTTACACGGTACCGTTTCCGATCCGTTCCCGTAATGATTTCCAACACCTGGGTTTTTGCCTTGGATGCAGGGGCAATCACTACCTGCATCCGGTTTCCCCATTCTCCCGGATTTTTTGCCGAAATGGTAAGCACCGCATTTTCTGCATCCGGAAGGGCACCTGTTGCCGATGCCGCATCCTGAGGAGCCACACGCATCACGAAACACCTCGAGCCGCCATTAATAAAAAAATGCTCCACCGCATAGGCTAGAAACCGGTAACTTCCAAATTCATTTTCGGATAAATATCCTCCATAGATTCTTTTAAAATCTGCAAAATTTGTGACCAGCTGCGGTACCCCCACCGTTATGCCTCTTTGTGCCACACCGACAAAACCGGCTGTACTGGTACTGACCCCCTCCATCGGTTTACTTCCTGAATCAAATTCTTCTACATATACACCTGGCGATAAATATTCTGCCATGACACTGCCTCCTCTTCTTACATTATTCGTAACATTGTACACTAAGCTCAAAAATAACGCTTCGTGAACTATAAAAGAAATCCGTATTCCCGCAAATCTTCACGTGAAATCTGTTGTCCTGTTTTATTTATTTCTAAAAGCACTGCCCTTATGATAAATTCCATATTCACTCCTTTCCCCTCCTCTGCTGCAAAAAATGCCGCCTGCAGTGCTATGTTTTTAATATGGCTGCCTGACAGCTCAAACTGCTTTGCCAAAAAATCATAGTCCGGCTTCTCCTCCCATGGAACATGCTCTGGAAATGCTTTCTGCCACAACTTATTTCTGCATTCCGCATCCGGAAAAGGAAACTCAATCATAAAGGGAATCCTCCTCTTAAAAGCCTCATCCATATTCCGGATATAGTTGGTTGCCAGAATCACCACACCCTCATATTCCTCCATTTTCTGTAGAAGATATGCCCCTTCCATATTGCTGTGCTTATCATGTGAATCCTTCACCTCTGTCCTCTTTCCAAAGAGTACATCCGCCTCGTCAAAAAATAAAACCCCCTGCCCCTTCCTGACGGTTTCAAACACTGTGTTCAGGTTTTTCTCCGTCTCACCAATATATTTGCTGACTACTGCCGACAAATCCACTCTGTACAATGTTGTTCCGAGATAATCCGCCACAATTCCAGCGGTCATGGTCTTTCCGGTTCCCGGCGGACCGGAAAACAGCATGGACACACCTTTACCATAGGCAATGTGTGATGCAAAGCCCCACTCATTGTAAATCTGATGCTTATAGCGTATGCGGTTACATGCAGCTTTGAGCTGCGTCATCTGTCGTTTGGGCAGTACCAGATCTTCAAAGCTATATCCAGTATCCATTACAGAAACAAAACCACTGCTGCTGCCTCTTGTCTCTGTAATGCAGCTCCTTATAACATGCTCCTTTGAAATAGCAGGAGCATTTTCCATTTTTCTGCTTTTTTCCGCATTCTGTAATATTCTTTTTACCTGTAAGGCGGTAAAGGAATAGGTATTTGCAAGCAAATCCAAATCAACCCCGCCATCTAATATGTAATCCTTTGCCACACCTTCCCAAATTCTGCCGGCTGCATAAAACTGCTCCCGGTGCACTAAAATTTCCCATAAATCCGGGAATTTATCTCCCAATAAAAGCGGGGCTTCCCCTAAAATGAATATATATCCCCTTACCCGTTTTATCTGCTTTAACATCCAAATTACAAATGATTTATATTCTGGATTCTCCCAGCTTTTTGCATCTAAAAAGCTTAAGCAGAGCCATGCGTTTTTGACTTTAATCTGCAACAGGGCATCATTGCATGATTCTTTTTGATACTGCATTGCATCAGGCTGCTCTGCCCTTTGCTTTATCTGTGTTATATCCATCACAACCACATCACGCTGATATCTGCCGCCATAATATTTTACGGCTGCAAGCTGTTCCTCTTTATTTATTCCATATAAATAGTACATACCACCATTTTCACTCTGCAAATCAGTAAAATCCAAAAAATGAAAACATGTATCCGGAATACCGTGAAAATCCTCCCTGCTGTCCGTGTACCGGAAAATGGAAAAACACTCGGAAAGTGCATAGGAGTGTTCCGAAAATAAAAAGGAAAAGAATGCCTTCCGGCAGGAAAGCCCCCACCTGACCCGGCTTTTACCTTCCGTACTGTACATTGTAAAAAAATAGCGCATCAGCCTGCTTTCCTCCTGGAAGTATAGGTAATATCCAATACCCTCTTCCTCCTGCATTGTATATAAACGGACTGCCGTGTCCAAAGTAAGGTAACCGCAATTCCAGTCATTACTCATATAAATAAAAAATTTCTCAAAATAAGGATTGATTTCACCAAGTAATGCCAGTTCAATACACATGGTTTCAAAAGAATCCAAGCCAACAACATCATAAATATGCAAAAGTAGATTTTCTTCCTTTTCCGGCTCTATTGCAGGCTGCTTAGCCTGCCGCATAAAATAACTCTTAACCTCCATACTTAAAAAGGAATCCGTATAAGGGGAATTTTCACCAAGCTGGCCGGCAGCCTCCTGTTCCAGCTGCTGCAAAAAGCGGTGAATCCTTTTACTATGTATTTGTTCCACATACTTCAGATATTGTTCCATACGGATTCTCCTCAATATACCTAAAAGTCAACTACTTACCTCCCTCTTAAACCGGTTACTTTTTCAGTGTATTAGTTATAGGAAGGTATCTGCTTCTCTCTCTAAGGCAGAATCGTCATTCACCGCCATTCCATTCACAGTGGAAGTCTTCCTGACCCTTCCTTCCTTTTGCTGCACGATATGCCCCAGCTCATGCGCCAGATGCCGTTCCTGTCCCGGTCCCACATAAATGTTGTTCCCCTGCGTATAAGCCAGTGCCTGTATTGCTGCCGGCTTTTCAGAATTATAATGCACCCGCACATCGTCAAAAGACAGGTTTGATTTTTGCTCTGCCTTCCTTAATAGTGCATCAGGAATTCCCGTTTTGTTTTCCCTGATGTTATCCTGTTCCTCCTGTTTCACACTATACATGGCATCCTGTCCCTTCTATGTTTTATTTATCATATTATTATGATAGCAAAATTACATTTATCAGTGTCGGCTTTGACACCTTAATTCTATTCCATGGAATGAAATGGGACTATTGTCTGCGCCATTGCTCTGGTTGCCTTAATTCTGTAATGTATTACAATCTTCAGCTCATTTTCTTCTTCCAAAGACGTTAACGGCTCAACTTCAATGTCCTCAATTCTCGGTTCCCACCTGGTAAGCGCCTCCTCCACTGCGCACCTGACCAATGTCAGCATTGTGCTGTTAACGGGTTCAAACATATACTGGTGAATATCACATCCAAAATCAGGCCGCATAATCCGCTCGCCCTTTTTTGTCATTACTATCAAATAAATACTTTCCCTGATACTCTCCTCATAACTGATTTCCTCTATTTTCCCGGTAACTGAATCTACATTGACAGGAAAGTGAAGTGCCCTGCCGGTTGAAATCGATATATTATACACTTCATTCATTTTAACTGCCCATAACCTCCCTTAGCGTACTGTATCTTTAAGGTATCCGGTAAAATCATCTTCACCCGGGTATTCAGTATAAATATAAACACTTTCCTTTAAACATTTTTCTTTAACTATATCATTTTATATACATTTAAATGATTTGTCTTTTACGTTTCTTTTCATTTGTTTTTGTCATTATTTGTCGAAATAAGGTATTTTGTGCCTTGTAATTATTATATTCTATTTATTACCACCATGGTATAATACACGTAGGCAATGAGCAGTGCATTCATGAAAAAGAAAATGTACGTTGGGAGCTTGCTCACATAAGGGCATTTTCTTTTTTATGAATATAGGGCGACAGCCCGTGACCGAGCCGCCAGGCGATAAGTGATGCTCAAAATCTTTGATTTTGTAAGCAGAACTTATGCACAGCTGGTGCACTGCGGAGTTATGATATAATGTACACAGATTCATTTGCCTGTAATGGTGAATCTGCAAGTATTATTGAATGTGCTAAGCACATGATTTAATTTGTATGATTACACCTGCTAACAAAAGTGAATTTACATGGTTTATTAAATTTGAAAAATACATGCATTGAATATTTTATATACAACAAAGGAAAAAAGGTACACACGAATGTCAGACATGTTAAATATATTAATAGTTGAAGATAATCCGGCAATATACAATCAATTATCCGGCTGTATTGATTCCGTCCCTAATTTTTCTCTATTGGGGATTGTTAAAAGAGCAAAAGACGCAATAGAATATGTAAAAGATTTTCTTCCTGATGTTATTATTTTAGAATTGGAATTACATCAGGGGAGCGGCAATGGTTTTGAGATTTTAAAAGGAATAAGTGAACTGACACTGACGAAAACACCTTATATATTAGTTACCACAAGTAATACAAGCGCTTATACTTATGAAATTGCAAGGGAATTAGGTGCTGATTTTATTCTGTCAAAGCACCAAGAAAATTATACCGAACAAACTGTAATTGACTTTTTAGAAACATTATATCCGATTATCCCGAATCTACATACTGCTAAAACTTCCATTCCAAATGACCTTCCGCTTCCTGCGGACAAGCGGATTTACCAGCGTATCCTATCGGAATTGAATCTTATTGGAATCAACCCAAAATCATTAGGTTACGATTATCTGGCTGACGGAATCATGCTTGTCATACAGGGACACTCCAAAAATATCTTTACCCAAATCGGATTATCCTGCCAAAAAACGAACAGCAGCGTAGAACGGGCCATGCAGAATGCCATTAAACGGGCATGGCGTACCACAGATATCAATATCCTTACTAAATATTATACTGCTTCCGTACATTCAGACAGGGGAGAACCTACCACAATGGAATTTTTACACTATTATGCTAAGAAACTGCAAAATGAATATTTATAACTTACACATTTCAATTTACTTTCTCAGACTTTTTGGATATAACTGCGCTTCGTGAAGTGATTTGGATTATTTTCTAGTATAAAAAACTTCTGATTCCCATATCCAATTTCTCCTTTAGATGAAAGGATGTAATCTTTTCAGTTAAATTAGATTACTTGCGATTATAAAAAGGGGATGTCATTCCTAAAAAGCTACAGCCCAAAACAGTGTGATAACTATACCGATTATCACACTGTCTTATCATTGCCTGTCAATTTGTTATTTTACTTTTATTTTCTTTATGGTACTCCAGCTTCCATATTTTGAGCTTTGATAATTATATGCCCTGATTCTCACATAATATGTCTTTCCCTTTTTCAACTTTTTCCATGTCATTTTCTTATTATATGTATAATTTGTTTTTTTACCCTTTTTAAAATTCTTCTTCGTGGCTATTTGAACATCATATTCTGTTGCATTTTTTGCCTTTTTCCACGTAATATAAATCTTACCTGAGCCCTTGGCTTTTACTTTTACCCCTGTTACCTTTGCAGGTTTTACCTTACTCTGAACATACAGGGATATTTGACCGACCTTCTTCACTCCATTTTCTTCATAGATTACATATAAGGATGGGCACCCATATTCGGTCAATACCATCTTCCCGCCATTCGTTTTATAATATGAACTATCCAGTTGGATGTCACAATCCGAAGAGTTTACAGCCTTTTGTGTACCATCTGAATATACTGCTGTTATGCTCAAATCATTAAGATTTAAAGTATCACCAATATAGTAATCCGTTTTTGTTTTTTTAACAGTAATCTCCGTCAGGACTTTTGATGTTTCTGACTGTGTTGGTTTATTGTCTGATGTATTGCTGCCATTTCCCCCCTTCTTCTCCGTAACTGTAATCTCAACTTCCGCTGTCTTTGTTATCCCGCCTTCGTAATAAGAAACAATAAGCGTCTTTTTCCCTGTTGTTACAGTATTTAAGCTTGAAATGTTTGTTGTGTAATTTGTTACCACAGCATTGCTGCCATCAGAATAAACGGCTTTGACAACCAAATCATCAAGTGAGACCATTTCACCCTGTTCATAGCTGCTCTTTTCCTTCTGCACTGTAATCTCAGACAACATGCGCTGTTGCGGTTCATCTTCCGAAGGCTTATCGCCTTCACTTCCTTTTTCAAGCACTTTGATAGCAATATCGTATGTTGCTTCTGCATTATTTTCAGTGTAGC